>NZ_MJGC01000110.1 GCF_001746915.1 Desertifilum tharense IPPAS B-1220 | reverse complement strand
TCAAACTCTCCGTGACAAGATTTGTCTTTACTCAAATCTGACTTCGAGTTATTCTGGTGTTATCTTTTACCCCCTCAATTAACTTTCGCTAATCTGGGAGTGGAATGTTTTCTTAACGAGGTGATTTATTCTTGGCTCGTTGCTTCAAACTCTTGAGTTGTCTAGGTTCGGGGCGCTCGTCGGAGGTGTCTCTCTCTCAAGCGCTTTACTAATCTAACAATCTCGACAGGCTTTGTCAACCCTTTGGACGATGTTTTTGCAAATTCCCTCAAACCTCCTCTACACAAGCTTTTTGAGGGACAATAGGGGGTGGTGTTTTGAAAAATCCCTAAAAAAATTTTGTGGAACGTTCTTCTATAGCAGTTCTTCCTCCTTGGATTCGGTTGGATGCGCTCTTGCTTCTGTGGTTGCAGGAGGATATTGGGAGAGGCGATCGCACTACGCAATGCCTGATCGCAGGAACCCCCAATACAGTTAAGGCCGAATGGATCGCCAAAGAAGCAGGCATTATTGCGGGCCTTCCAGTTGCAGCCAGGGTATTTCAGCTTCTCGATCCGCAAGTTAGCTTCGTAGCCGCGATCGCAGAAGGCGAGGCTTGCCAAGTCGGTCAAGTCATCGTCAGATTGCATGGCCCATTTGATGCCTTATTAATGGGAGAACGAGTTGCCCTTAACCTCGTCATGCGCCTGAGTGGAGTTGCAACCCAAACGCGACGTTATGTAGATGCGATCGCAAACTTCTCCACCCAGTTCGCAGACACGCGCAAAACCACCCCAGGCTTAAGACTGCTAGAAAAATACGCCTCTCAAGTGGGTGGCGCGAGAAATCATCGGATGGGACTCGATGACGCCATTATGCTCAAAGATAACCATATTGCGGCGGCTGGGGGCATTGCCGAAGCGATCGCCCAAGTTCGTCCCTCCATTCCCTATCCCTTATCCATCGAAGTTGAAACCGAAACCCTAGAGCAAGTAGAAGAAGCCTTGCAACATAACGCCGACATTATCATGTTGGACAATATGCCTGTCGAACAGATGCAACAAGCTGTCCAACGCATCCGCGCTTACAATTCCCGAATTAAAATAGAAGCTTCGGGTAACGTCACCCTCGATACTATCGGCGCGATCGCCGAAACGGGAGTCGATTATATTTCCAGTAGCGCCCCCATTACCCGTTCGAGTTGGCTAGATATCAGCATGAAAGTCGGGCAGAGAGTCCCCCTTCCCTGATAAACTAGCAGGTCGCTCTATACCTAAACCTTATCTGAATCCCTATGCCTTCAGCCCTAGAAACAATCAGAACGCAATTTCAACAGGCGTTAACCGACGCCTTTGGTAGCGACTTAGCTGGATGCGATCCGATGGTGGTTGCTGCCAGCAATCCGAAATTCGGCGATTATCAATCTAACGTCGCCATGCCATTGAGCAAACGACTCAAACAGCAACCGAGAGCGATCGCCCAACAAATCCTCGATCATTTAAAGATTAGCGAACTCTGCGAACCGCCAGAAATTGCAGGCCCCGGCTTTATTAACCTTAGCCTGAAGCAAAGCTATCTTGAAGCCCAACTCAACGCCATCAAAAACGATCCGCGCTTAGGTGTAGAAACCGAAAAACATCCCCAACGCATTGTCATCGACTTTTCTTCCCCCAACATTGCCAAAGAAATGCACGTCGGGCACTTGCGTTCTACCATTATTGGAGATTCCATTGCTCGGATCTTAGAATTTCGCGGTCATGACGTGCTGCGCCTCAACCATGTTGGCGACTGGGGAACGCAATTTGGGATGTTAATTGCCTACTTGCGAGAAGCCTATCCCGAAGCACTCACCACCCAAGATGCACTCGACTTGGGAGACTTAGTGGCGCTGTATCGCAAAGCCAAAAAGCGCTTTGATGAAGATGAAGCCTTTAAAGAAACCTCCCGCAACGAAGTGGTGAAACTGCAAGCTGGAGAGGCTGACAGTCGGCGTGCGTGGGAACTCTTGTGCAACCAGTCGCGGCGAGAATTTCAGGTTATTTACGATCTCCTAGACATCAAGCTGCAAGAACGCGGCGAATCTTTCTATAATCCACTTCTACCCGATATTTTAGAAGGATTAGAGCAAACAGGATTGCTAGAAGAAAGCGATGGCGCGAAATGCGTCTTCCTAGAAGGCTTTACTAATAAAGAAGGCGAACCCCTACCGCTGATCGTACAAAAATCCGATGGGGGTTATAACTACGCCACCACCGATTTAGCGGCATTGCGCTATAGAATCCAGCAAGATAATGCTAATCGCATCATCTATGTTACCGATGCAGGTCAGTCTTCGCACTTTGCTCAATTCTTCCAAGTAGCGCGGCGTGCGGGTTGGCTTCCAGAAGAAGTTGAAGTCGTTCATGTCCCCTTTGGCTTGGTGCTAGGGGAAGATGGCAAGAAGATCAAAACTCGTTTTGGGGATACGGTAAGATTGCGGGATTTGCTAGACGAGGCGATCGCGATCGCTTACTCTGACTTAGAAGGAAGACTAGTAGAAACGAATCGCCAGGAAAGCGAAGACTTTAAACAAAATGTTGCTCAAGTCATTGGACTCAGTGCCGTTAAATACGCTGACTTAAGCCAAAACCGCACCAGCAACTATATCTTTAGCTACGGTAAAATGCTGGAGTTGAAAGGCAACACCGCACCCTATATGCTGTATGCCTATGCAAGGGTGCGAAGTATTGGTCGTAAAGGCGATATTGACTTTGAACAAGTCGGCGAAGATGCCAATATCCTTTTAGGGGAAGAGTCCGAACGCGTTCTAGCAAAACACTTACTTCAGCTTTCTGATGTTCTCCAAGAGGTGGAACGAGACTTAATGCCTAACCGTCTTTGCCAATATCTGTTTGAACTCAGCCAGAAATTCAACCAATTTTACGACCAATGTCCGGTTTTACAAGCAGAGAAACCTTACCGTACCTCTCGCCTTGCCTTATCCGACATTACAGCACGTACCCTGAAACTCGGATTATCCCTATTAGGCATTGCTGTAGTCGAACGCATGTAAGACTCAGATTAGCGCAAGAGTTGCTTCGATCTGGCTTGCTTCACCCAGTTGGGATACTCGCCCATTAAGAGATCGTACAGGTCTTGGTCGGGAATGCCGAGCGGGTCTTCCACGCTAAAAAAGTCTGCATTGTCTAAATAGCGTTCCTCTAACTCATCTAGTTTCTCTAGAAAGCTGAAGTCGCTTTCAAAAACTTGCGTCAACTTAGCGAAAAAGCCTTTTTTGGCAGTCGCGTCTTTATTAGACTTGCCAATGGCCATAAATTGCCAAAAAATAGGCTCGTAGGAAGATCCGCGCAACTGGTTAATGGTTTCTTGTTGATCCGCAGTAGCGCCATCAGTAACAAACATGACGTAAACAGGTTGATCTGCGCTGGTGGGGGTTTTATGCTGCGTTCCCCGATCGCTGGGAAAGTAAAATTGTCGAAGGCGTTTCATCACCTTACCGTAGTAAGTGCCTCCTTCTAGGGGATACTGGCGCAGGATATTACTTATAAAATGACTAAAGTTATCAATGGTCATTTCCCCTGGATAATGATCGTCAGCCCCAAATAAGAAAATATCAATCGATCCGTCATCGTCAAAGCGACACCCCAAGGCGAGGACTTTTTCCGCCAGCTTTTGAATCTTTCCGGATGAATAGAGGTGAGACATGGAAGCGGAAATATCGAGACACAAGGCTACCTTGGCTTGATGGTTATTGAGATTGGCTTTTTTAAGGGAAATCTCGGCTTTTTTAGTCAGATCGAAAATATGCGGTGCTTGTTTTTCAAGCTTTTTCTCTAAGGCGATGCGGGTTGGAGATGGGTTATCGTTCATTGGTTTTGCTGGAGGAGGAGTTGGTTGGGGTGGAGGCGAAGGAAGGTTGGATGGAGGAAGGGAAGGGGAAACCAGTTGAGAGTCAACATAGTATTTATCTACAAAACTTTGTAACCCGGCTTTGTACCCTTGTCCAACGGCTTGAAATCGCCATTCGTTGCTTTTGCGGTATAAACGCCCAAATTCTAAGGCAGTTTCTTCGGTAAAAGCTTCATTTAAGCTATAACGAATGAGTTCGGTTTGGCTAGCGCGATCGCTAATTTTAATAAAAGCATTTTTAATCTGTTGAAAGCTTTGCTGCTTAACTTGTGCCTCATGAATGGTTACAACAAAAACAAGTTCTTCAATTTGGGTATCAATTCGGTCGATATCTATCCAAATCTGTGTTTTTTCTTCTAGAGAATTAGAAGACAATGGATGCTCTAAATATTGAACTGAGCCGTCAAGAGATTGAGGATTATTATAGAAAACAAAATATTGCTCATCTGGGATTCTACCCTCTGTCCCTAGCATAAAAACGGAAGTATCAATTTCATAGCTCTGCCGTGCATTTTCCACTTGCCAACCTAGCGCAACAGTAAGCTGATTCAGTTTGGGGAAGCTCTGAGAAAGATTAAAGCGATCGCCTTTGATTAAAGATTGTCCCATACTTTAACTTTCTCCTTTAAAGATTTGATAAAGATGAAGGGCAGGTTTAATGTGGCTCGATTTTAGCCAAGAGCTACGGGAAATCCAAAGTTGGTTTAGAAATTTTACAAATCTACAATCTTGCCTTATCTCCTTCTTAAACTACGGTTACAGAAGGAGTTTACACAATCTTTTCTTAGACTTCCTCCAAGAGGATTATCGAAATCTATCTTCAGAGGTGTGACAGGGATTAAAACCTCAGAAACTCAGGAACTTGTTAGAAAATTTTGATAAATTTCTTTAAAAATTGCCAAACTTAGAAAAAAAAATGTCAGAATGTAAAAATAGATACAGAAAAAATTATTTCTGTTTTGACCAATCACCGAACAGGCAGAGAGAAGGCAATTATTATGAAACTTTCCTATCGAGGAACCCCCTACGAACACGAACCCATTGCTCTGGATATGGCTGAGGCAGATAGAGTTGCCAAGTATCGCGGTCAGGAGTACAGACAGCGCTATCCTAGACATATTCCCGTTCCTCAAGCGCCGCTCGATTTAAAATATCGCGGGATTGCCTACGGTACCTATCAAACTCCCGAACCGGAAGCAGTAGATATTGCGACACACCTGAATCGAACCTTTGCCAACTCTCCATCAGAACCTTTAACCCGCCACAAACGGTTTATCGAAGCTGCTCAACTGCATCGTGCCAATATTTTGAAGAGATTAGAGCATCGCATTCAAGTGGCTCGCTCTAAAGGTGATGTTAATTTACTTCAGCAATTGGAAGTTGAGAAGCTGCAACTTGTGGAATCTCAACGCTAAAGACAGATCGAGCTAATTAGCTTTGATGTAATTGACTTCTATCTTAAGTAAGATTGGTTTGTATGCCCCAGGATGGTTCTTCTTGGGGCTAAGTTTTGTGAGAATCTTGTAGGTCTTGCTGACTTCGGGCGGTCTTTCTGAGTACCGAGGAGAATTATGCACGAGACCTATTTGAATGTTAACTACAGCATATTGCGGCGCTATGCAGTGAATCCTCTAACTGGCGATCGCTATTTCTCAGGTTACGAAGCCCAAATTATATCGACTGATAGCGATATTCCGATTGTCTTAGGCGTTTTTCGCAATCGCAGACAGGCCATTCAACAAGCCAAAGCATTCATTATCCGTTTTAGAGAAGAGTTTGCCCTAGACTCACAACAGAGCGATCGCAGTTTTCGATTTTCCCTTGCTAAACTTGTGAAGCCTTTGTATAACTGCCTATTAGCTCCTTTCCACCGTTTTTTGAATTCAGATTCGACTCATAAAAATCCGTCTTGCGAAACCGACCAATCGATCTAAGCTTGCTCTCGTTCCCTGTTAACGCGCCGACGTGCTAGAGACTTTGATTCCAGTTTTCCTAAACTGCTTCCAGCAAGAAAGTTGAGCATTATGCTGATTCGATAGAAAAGCGCAAACCTTTAGGGTTTGCGCTTATTTCAATGCGTCCAATTCCTGCCAAGGCTATTCTCCTGGCTTTAATTCCTTGCGACGAGATTCCCACCAAAGGGGAACAGCAATCCAAGCAATAACTAGGAAGAGAGCAAAAACGCCCAATTGGGCAACCCAAGCAATCAGATTTTCTAACGGAACAACACGCCCTACAAAAAAGGCAAGGCTAATTGTAACGGAAGCCCAAAGCGCTGCCCCTGCAAGGTTACACAGCAAAAATAACTGATAAGGCATTTGGGCAATACCTGCAATGGGGCCGGCAAAAATTCGCAGCAACGCCACAAAACGTCCTAAAAATACGGCTCTCGCCGCATTTTCACTAAATTGGGTTTTGACTGCAAGCAACTGGGATTCATCAATCCGGAAAAGCTGACCGATCCGGACGAGAAAAGGCCACCCTCCAGTACGACCAATCCAGTAACCAAAATTGTCGCCTACCACTGCACCCGCGATCGCGCTAGCCAGAACATACCAATAGTTCAGTTCTCCGTTCCCCGCTAAAAAGCCTCCGACGAGGGTAATGGTTTCGCCCGGTAAGGGAATGCCGGTATTTTCCAACATGATGCCTAGAAAGACAGTCCAGTAACCGTATTGATGGGCAATTTCCTGAATGGTCTCTAACGAAATAAAGTCTAATGACATTCATCAAAGCCTTTACAAAGCTTTACTTTACATCGATCTTGGCTTGCTCAAGGGACTTGTGTCAATCAAAAGCGATCGCCTTTACCCAAGAGTCACAATCGACTGGAAGGCAAAGCCCCAAGCCAGATCCTTAACAATCCAACACAATTCTCTAAAATAGTGAGGAGATATTCTAATGATAAACAGATGCACCTGACTTGGTTGGATAGTAACTCCTGGTTAGTGGAAATCGCACAGAAACGGATTGCGATCGATCCTTGGTTAGTCGGGGTTTTAAGCTTTGGCAACCAAGAATGGTTATTTAAAGGAGTGCGATCGCAAGATCGTCCCATTCCCGAATCCATCGATCTAATCTTGCTCTCTCAGGGGTTAGAAGATCACGCCCATCCTCCGACCCTCAAACGCCTAGACCGTAACATTCCCGTTGTTGCCTCAGCAAGCGCAGCCAAAGTGGTGCAAAAGCTAGGCTATCGGCATGTTTACCCGCTACTCAAAGGCGAAACCTGGAAATTAGATAACCATCTAGAAATTCGAGCAACCCAAGGCACCCCCCTAGGCCCATTTACCCTAGAAAATGGCTATCTGATCCGAGATTTACACCAAGGTACCAGCTTATATTACGAACCCCACGGCAACCATGACCCCCAGTTAAAAGATCTAGCCCCCATAGATGTTGCGATCGCGCCCATCATAAATTTATCGATTCCCGCGATCGGTTCCATCATCCAAGGCCCTGAGCGTGCCCTAGAACTCGCCCAACAGATCCGACCTCAATTTCTCTTACCCACTGCCGCCGGGGGCGATATCCGCCTAGAAGGTCTAATTAACGTCCTGCTCAAAGCCAAAGGCAGCGCCAAGGCATTACAAGCTCAATTGCAGCAGCACCATCTCCCCACACAAATCATTGAACCCCAGCCAGGAGAACGGATTGAGCTTAAACTCAAACAGCCTGCTGCTCCCTAAGTTCCCCTTTCGCTGGCACAAATCCAGAATTTAGGGCATTAGAAATTGTTCTGCTCGCCTTAACAAGACCCACTGAAACCCCAACAACCTGATAAGCTGATAGCTGATAGCTGAAGTGCTGGTGGCGCATGGAATGGCACACGACTGACGCCCAAAGCTTGGGCATCATTGACCAAGAAATTGGAGAACATACATTTTCACCTGCGGAGTACGAAATTGTCCGCAGAGTCATTTATGCAACGGCAGATTTTGAATATAAATCGCTGATTCACTTTTCAGAACAAGCTTTGCAATCCGGAGCCGCTGCCCTAGCTGCCCGTACCACGATTATTGTTGATGTCCCTATGGTACAGGTGGGAATTGCCCCCACCATTCAACATACCTTTGCTAACCCTGTGTATTGCAGCATGGAAACGCTCACCCGACCCCAAAAAGAGAAAAGCAAAGCCGCCTGGGGCATAGAAACCCTTGCTAGACGCTACCCAGAAGGAATTTTTGTAGTCGGTCAGGCCCAAACTGCATTATCGGCGTTGATTGAATTAGTAGAAACGGAAGTCATTCGGCCGGCTTTAATTATTGGCACGCCTGCGGGGTTTGTAGAGGCCGATGTCGCCAAAGACCGTCTCAATGATTCCCTTGTCCCTCATATCCGAATTGAAGGGCGTAAAGGGAGTGCAGTGGTTGCTGCCGCGATTGTCAATGGCTTAGTTGAGCTGGCTTGGCAAGCTTACGGTCAAGAAGGACAGGTCATGATTTAGTAAGGATCGTACTCCATACGCGATCGCGCCGGACGACGAGCAGAACGACCCTCTGAAGGGGAACGGGTTCGACGTTGACGTAGCGTTTGGCTAACTTCTTCAAACACATCCCGTCGCACACAAGGATAATCGCTAACCCAGAGTTTCAGCTTTGGGATGTAAACATCAGAGGTTTGTAAAATTCGGCTCAGATCCGGACGGTCAGACATCACTAACATTAAGGCCACTTGTCCCGGTCGAATCGCCCGGTAATCTCGCCGAATGGGAACCTGGAGTTCGGTATAGAATCCCGTTTTATCTCCAACTTCAAGATTGAGGCGACGTTCGCGGTTTTCAACAATCACCAACTCCCCCCGACTATTCACCGTTTCTTCGGTTCCCACTACGTCATCTGTAACGTAGACATCTAACACGCGACCTTTCCAAAATCCGCTGTAGGGATGTTTGCGGTAACTGGCGTTGCGGCGACTGGCCCAAAAAATCGGGCCCCACAACCAGTAAGTGCCAACGGTAATCCCAACCGCAAAAATCAGAATCCCGGAACTACTGCCTAAAGTAGCAATCCGAGCAAAAAACGCGACCACAACACCAATCACGGAAATCAGTAACCGCCTGAGAAAGTCCGGAAATTTTCCCCAGTAATGCTTATACTGGTTCCCCGTCGCAATGGTGGGGATAAGCTCTTCAAATTTCTTACGGGTTAGAGGAATCAGCATCTTCAGTACGACTCGCTACCCCAATTTTAACTTTGATTTTGAATCTTTCTACTTAGTGATTGGCTGAGGTGTTAAAAAATTGCTCCCTCAGATACCGATGAATCTCAATCGCTGCTAGCTCATTTCCCGGAATATTCCAGTGAGTATCGTTGGGTTTATAGAGCAGTTGATTATTGGTTTCTGTTCTAAAGAGATCGAGTAAATCCAAGTAAGCAATATTGGCTTGTCCAAGTTTCTGGGTTAAGAGACGATTGGGAATGTCAAAATCATAGTATTCCAGCGATCCGCCCAAACTTTCAACAACTTGCGCTTGAAGTTCAGGATTGACTTGGTTTTCATCGGGAATTAAGACAACGACTAATTGAATATTTCTGGAATTACAAATTTCTTGAATTCTCTGGAGATAATCAAACGTTGTTTCTACATCATCTGCAAATCCATTATTATCTTTATAAAAAAGGATGCTGCGATGCTGCTGCACTGCCAAAAAAGCATCATCTTCTAAGGTTTTAGTATCATCTTGATAAACATACTTGCCGTGAATTACATTCCCTTCATATTTACGCGCTAGTTGAACGATGAAATTAACAAAAGAGGCTGTGTAGGAATAAGTATATAAGCTACGTCTTTCTGATTTAGAATTTAAGAAGTCATTCCCAATAAAAAAGCTGAGAACTACCATATCCGGGTTGAGTTCCAAGCCTTCGTTTATCAAAATTGCTAAATAATCCTTGGGATCGAGGTTGGGAATTCCCATATTAATGACTTCAAAATTCCCATTAGATTGATTCAGCTTTTCTTCTAAACGAGTATAGTAATTATGCTCGTAAGGAACCACTCCATAGGCAAACGAATCACCGATTCCTAAGATTCGATAGGTGTCTGGGGCTTTTTCAACCTCAAACTCAACATCCTTGAATCCTCTAGAATTGAGTTGAAAATCATAGTCATCCGCAAAGGGTTTGCCCCGATAGCGATTGTAAGAAGCATCGTAAAAGACGAAACTAGGATTGAATTTGTTATAGATTCTCAAGGCGACTTCTGTAAAGATTAGCGAAATCGTTAAGATAATCGCTGTTTGTCCTAATAAAGCAGGAAGCTTTTTAAATTTAAACATGAATTCTTGTCCAGCTAAACCTGTACATTCTTAAATCAGGACGTTGAATTTGTCAATCGTTTCGCTACTCTTGAATGGCGATCGCAATTCTAAAATCCGTCTCCTCATTCGCCACAACCTCAATTTGGTAGTCTCCGCCTTGAGGTAACTGCGTTTGCCAGAATAGCAGTCCCGCCGCATCCGGGATTGGTTCTCCCGTCGGAAAGCGCACATTAAATCGGGCATTTCCTTCAAGAATTTCCACCGTCATCACCTGATTCTGCCGACCCCGAACCGAATAGCGGTAAACTCGACTCGGCCCCACTACTCCCGTCCGTTCTACCCCCGTTTGTCCAGCAGGAAAGCGCACTTGTTCGCCTTCAACCTCAACCGGAGGAGGAACTGTTGGCGTTGGTGTAGGCGTCGGCGTGGGTTCGGGAGTCGGTTCCGGAGTCGGTTCGGGCGCAATTAAATTGAGATTCAACTGATAATCCGCTTGTTGAATGCCGCGCACGGGTCTAACTTCAATGCGATATTCGCCGCTAGCCGGAAGCGTTCCTTCCCAAATCGACACATTTTGCGTTCGCCCTGGTAACGCCTCGCCATCGGGCCCAAACAGCGACATCAACACCCCTTCGCCCGACAAATAAGCATTAAAATCATTCGGTTCTTCAACATTAAACGCATAGCGAACGGTTTCATTTGCCCGAATCTGATTTTCTAAATTCGCGACGCGGTTGGGTTGAATATTCAAAAACTGCTCGTAAGTAACGGGTGCAGGCGTTGGCGTTGGCGTCACGATGGGAGACGGCGTTGGCGTTGGTGTCGGCGTCACCGTCACCGTAGGCGTTGGGGTGGGCGTAGGGCGGTCGAGAACGGCCGTAAATAGTGCCAAAGAACCCAATCCCGCCGCTAAAGCGACACCTGCCCCAATCCCCACCACAGCCCAAGGATTATCCCAAATAGACGTTGAATTCGGCGGAATCACCGGCCCTTGCGGGGGGGTTGGCGTTCTAGAACTCAGCGGTTGCGATCGCCCTCCCACGGCCATCGTTGCCATCTCTGAAGGATTAGGGGCCGGAGAATAACTCGGAGTTGGCGGTTGCGGCGAAAACGGCTGAGTCGGCGGCACCTCTGAAGCCGCTTGTACCGGGAAAGGCTGAGTGGGCGGAATGGCGGGGGATTGGGGCGTCTGCAATGCCGCCAAAACCTCATTCGCATGGGCAAAGCGATCGCTCGGCTGATAGCTTAACATCCGGCTTAAAACGGGTCGCAGTTGAGGATGATTCCCCACCGGGATCTGCCAACTCATTTGATTAGGATCGAACAACTCTTGGGGTTCTCGTCCCGTCAGCAACACCAGCAGCGTCACCGCCAACGCATACAGATCGCTACTAGGATACGCTAACCCCATCTGCATCTGCTCTTTAGGGGCGTAACCGGCTTTCCCGACCGTTGTTGCTTGGGGAACAGTCTCCTCTGGAGACCGAAAGCGCGTTACCACCTCTTTGACAACGCCAAAGTCAATTAAAACCGGCAAAGAATCGCTTTGACGCCACATAATATTGTCAGGTGAAATATCGCGGTGAATAATCCCCTGAGCGTGAATCTGAGCCAATACGGGAAGCAACTGCTCTAAAAGCTTGTGGATTTCTGCTTCGCTAAACGCTCTCCCTTGGGCCTGACGTTCTGCCAGCAACGCTCGATAGGTTTTCCCCTCAACATAATCTTGCACCAGAAATAACCGCCCTTCCTGCTCGAAGGTGGCGCGGAACTGGGGAACCTGGGGATGGCGAATTTGGTAAAGGGTACTCGCCTCGCGTTGAAATAACTCTTTAGACTTCTCTAAGGCGTAGGTACCCGTTTGCTGAGGAATAAACTCTTTAAGGGCGCACCATTCGTTAAAGCGACCCTTATCTTCTGCTAAATAGGTACGACCAAACCCTCCCTGACCCAAAATCTTTAGGATTTGGTAGCGATTTTGTAAAAGCGTGCCGATGGGAATGGGTGGTTGCATGATTCTCTGTTCGTACCAACTGTTTTTAGTCTACTCGGAGTTCGCAGGCAGAGCAGTCTCAAGGTCTTTGCCGATTTTCCCCTGCCGCAATCTAGCCGCTCAATTTAGCTTTTACAATGTCCTGCACCTTCTTTCCGTCTGCTTTGCCTTTGAGTTGCTGCATAGCGGGCCCCATCACTTTACCCATATCTTTCGGGGAGGTTGCCCCCACTTGGGCAATAATTTGGGCGATCGCGCTTTCTATCTCTGCATCCGAGAGTTGACGCGGTAAATACTCCTCAATAATCACTAACTCTTGCTCTTCTTTTTGAGCGAGATCCTCGCGGCCGGCGCTGCGGTATTGTTCGATCGAGTCGCGCCGCTGTTTGGCAAGCTGCGAGAGAACTTCAAGTTCTTCAGCTTCGCTCAGTTCCTTAGATTCAGGATCGCGAACGCTGGTTTGTTTTTCTAGCAAAACCTTTTTAATGCTGCGAACAGTCTCTAGCCGAACTTTGTCCTTGGCTTTCATTGCTGATTTGATCTCTTCGCCGATCCGATCGATTAAACTCATAGACCTTTTCTCAAAATTGGCTTGCTTTTCTACCGGAATATGCGGAGATTTTCCGCTATTTTCATCATAAACTTCATCCTCGTAGAACTACCGATCGGGGTTGATATTCCCTCTCATTTGAGAGTTTTTAGCGAGAAGTGCGATCGCGCCAAAAAAAAATCGCACAAATCCTTGCAAATCTTGTAGTATGGCAGTGATAAGATTGCGGTGAATGCGCTTCGAGGGCTTGTTGTGATCCGTTCTGCAACTTTGACAATTCAGCCGACACTGCCAACGGTGACAGAAAATAACCGTTTGCGCTTGTTTTCGGGTTCCGCCAATGTACCTCTATCTCAAGAAGTGGCTCGCTATTTGGGCATGGATTTAGGCCCAATGGTTCGCAAACGGTTTGCAGATGGAGAAATCTACATTCAAATTCAAGAGTCGATTCGAGGTTGCGATGTCTACTTGATCCAACCTTGCTGCTCTCCGGTGAACGATCACCTGATGGAGTTGCTGATCATGATCGACGCTTGTCGGCGAGCCTCAGCCCGCCAAATTACGGCGGTGCTTCCATACTATGGCTACGCCAGGGCCGACCGGAAAACGGCCGGTAGAGAATCGATCACGGCCAAGCTCGTCGCTAACCTCATGACAGAAGCGGGCGCAGGTCGCATTCTGGCAATGGATCTGCATTCGGCTCAGATTCAAGGATATTTTGATATTCCCTTCGATCACGTCTATGGATCGCCCGTGTTGTTAGAATACCTGGCGAGCAAGAATCTACCCGACCTGGTGGTGGTTTCGCCTGACGTAGGGGGAGTCGCGCGGGCGAGAGCGTTTGCGAAAAAATTAGATGATGCCCCGCTGGCCATTATTGATAAGCGGCGTCAGGCTCATAACGTCGCAGAAGTCTTTAACGTCATTGGCGATGTTAAAGGGAAAACAGCGGTTTTGGTCGATGACATGATTGATACCGCCGGTACGATCTGCGAGGGCGCTAAATTACTCCGCAAAGAAGGAGCCAGACAAGTCTATGCCTGTGCGACTCATCCGGTATTCTCGCCACCGGCAGTAGAACGGCTTTCCAGTGGCTTGTTTGAAGAAGTGATTGTCACCAATACGATCCCAGTTCCCCTAGACAAGCAGTTTTCTCAACTGACAGTTCTCTCAGTGGCGAACTTAGTTGGGGAAACCATTTGGCGCATTCATGAAGATAGCTCTGTGAGCAGCATGTTTCGTTAGTTTTTGACTGAAGACGAGCCGTTAGCCCGCGATATGCGATCGCGGGTTTATTGTTTTAAAGAAAGGCCATCAATTCTTCAAGTTTTTTCCAAGCCGCACCGCTAGACATAATATCGCGGGCCAGAACAATCCCTTCTTGATGGGCATATAACGGGACTGCACCCCCAACCTGAAGGGCTAAGGAGGCATTCAGCGCCACCACATCCTGTTGAGCGGGCGTGGCTTTCCCTTGCAGGACATTGCGAAGAATTTCGGCATTCTCTGCAACTTCGCCGCCGCGTAAGGCTTCCAGGGAGGCGGGAGTGAGGTTCAGTTCTTGAGGCGCGATCGCGCTTAACTCAACCTTACCCTCTGATAAAATGGCTAACTCAGTAATATCGCCTAATCCAGCTTCATCCAATTTTTCTCGCCCATGCAAAACAATCGCTTTATCGGCGTTCAAAAGCTGCATGGCTTGAGCAATGGTAGAGACTAAATGGGCACTCGAAACCCCCATTACTTGTCCTGTTGGGCGTAAGGGGTTGACTAAAGGGCCAAGAAGATTAAAAACAGTGCGAATCTTTAGGGTTCGTCGCAGGGGAACTACGGCTTTCATGGCAGGATGCCAGCCAGGAGCAAATAGAAAAGTCACCCCAACGGCGTCTAAGGCATCCAGAACCTTCTCTTGAGGGGCTGCTAAATTGATTCCTAGCGATTCTAGAACATCAGCCGAACCCACCTTACCCGATGCGGAACGATTGCCATGTTTAGCCACGCGCACGCCAGCGGCAGCAACCACAAATGCCACGGCGGTAGAAATATTGAAGGTTGAAGCGCCGTCTCCTCCCGTACCGCAAGTATCAATCACGGGCGTTTCGTAACGGGTGTAAGATTCCGGAATGGGGGCAACCTGAGATTGCAAAACCTGTGCCATCCCCGCTAATTCTTCTGCTGAAATGCCTTTCGCTTGCAGCGCCACTAAAATTGCTCCCGATAAAACGGGCGGAATGGCTTCGTTGAGCCATCCTTGCATTAAGTCTGCGGCTTGGGTGCGAGACAGCGATTGTCCATCGAGGAGTTGTTGTAATAAACTGGGGCCATTAATTTCGTTAATGGCAGTGTCCGATACGGGTGCAACAGAAGGCGGAGAGTGAGTCATAAATCTATATCCCTTAAAAGCTGGCGTTGAGAGTGCGAATCGGTTCGCCTGATAGATATGGCAATTTTACAGGCGGAGGAGAACGCTTGAAAGTCTATTCTGGAGAAGTGGGTGGAATCGGGCGATCGCATCACCCGGTAAAATCCTAAGAATCTGACTTGAGTCGCAACGGGTTAAGGGGAGGGTTACAGCGATCGCCCGGATCGAAACGCTATAGAGGTAATATAGAGTTCGCTAGCTTTTCTCGTTTTCAGTAATTTTACTTGATTCGCCTTTTTCAAGGTCTGCTTGCGGTTGGGAAATTTCGTAGTTTTTTCTCTAAGGTTCAATAGAAAAAGAGATAGAATTTTATCGATTCTTTCATTCAACAAAAAATGCACTCTTCTATTCAACCTGCTTTTACCCATCCTATTGACGACCTAAAGTTATCAGATTCAGTTCAGCATTAGCCCATAATCGCTCGCAAAACCCTTGTTTTAACGGATTCATCAATAGAGAAAAATTGTTACCATAGCAAAAGTCAAAGCTGACATTACGCCAACCAATGCAGACTTTAGAACCCAAAGACAACTCACGCTTTGAGGCCAGCTTCTTAAGAGCGCCAATAGGATTATTTCATTTAAGTTTAGATGGGAAATGGCTAGAGGTTAATTCTTATTTCTGCGAACTATTAGGTTATCAAAGAGAAGATTTTACCCCGTTGTCATTGATGGCGATCGCCCATCCTGAAGAGCGAGAAGAAATCCAGGCAGCTATCCATCAGCTTCAGACTAAACAGAGTACAAATTATCAGAAAAATCTTAGACTTTTAACTACTCAAAACACCTTTATTCAAATCTCATTAACTTTATCTTGGATTGAAGACACCCCCGCTTATTTACTAGGAATTGTTCGAGAACTAACCCCTCAAGAATTAGAACAAAACTCCGAAAATGAGCTGGAAAAAGATTTACTAAAAACCCTCATTGACACCATCGGCGATATTGCTTTTGTCAAAGATATGCAAGGAAGATTCTTGTTCATTAATCAAGCCGGTCTGCGCGGGATCAACAAAACTCTTGAAGAAATTATCGGCAAAACAGATATCGAGCTTTTTGGCTCAGAACTAGGCGAAATTCTTATAGAAAACGATCGTCAGGTTTTCGCTAGTGAAAAACTTCATGAATTTGAGGAAATTGTCGATTTTGAGGGAGAAAGACGAATATTTTTAACCCAAAAAAATATTTATCGCGATCGCCAGGGAAACCTAAAAGGGACATTGGGTATTACCAAAGACATTACCGAGCGCAAGCATTTAGAACAAGAAGTTCTTCTCCAGCAGCAACAATTTAATGACTTTTTTAACGCTGCACCTGTCGGAATGTTAATTCTCGATCGCCAACTCAAGTACGTTCGGATCAATCCCTTAGCAGCCGCTGTTCATGGTTTACCAATGGCCGAACATATCGGCAAACAGGTCAAAGATATTGTTCCCCACATAGCACCGCTTATTGAACCCCTTTATCGTCAAGTTTTAGAAACAGGACAAGCTATTCTTAACTTAGAAGTAAGCGAAGAATCCTTTACTCAATCCGATAATCCTCGTTCTTGGGAAGTTTCCTATTTTCCTTTGCAAGATGAAACAGGAACGATTACAGGATTAGGAGTTGTTGGGATTGAAACAACCGAACAAAAAGCCGCACTCCGAGAACGCAAACGTGCTGAAGAAGCATTAAGAGCTAGCGAACAGCGCTACCAAAACTTAGCTCAACTATCGCCTGTCGGAATTTTCCAAACCTTAATTGATGGAGAATGTATTTATGCAAACGAGCGCACCTGTTACTTAACGGGACGAACTGCTGAGGAACTTTTAGGGGGGGGATGGATGAACGCCATTCATCCCGACGATCGGGAACGCATGATCCAAGAATGGCAAAAAGCGGCTAGCGAACAAAACTATCACTATCAATGCGAGTACCGCTTTCTGCGTCCGAATGGCGAGATTTGCTGGGTTTTGTGCCAAACGTTACCAGAGTTAGAAGCAGATGGCACGATTAAAAGTTATGTGGGGACGCTCACGGATATTAGCGCGCACAAAAACGCCGAGCAAGCGATTCAAAAAGCCTTAGAAGAACTTCAACAAACCCAAGCGCAACTGATCCAAAGCGAAAAAATGTCAAGTTTAGGTCAGTTAGTCGCAGGTGTAGCCCATGAAATCAACAACCCCGTTAACTTCATCTATGGCAATCTGGCTCCAGCGCGAGAGTATACTTCAGACTTATTGGAGCTTTTACACTCATATCAAACCACCTATCCTAACCCTAGCCCTGAAATTCTCGACCAGATTGAAGAGATTGACTTGGAGTTTTTAATCGAAGACTTACCCAGGCTGCTATCTTCTATGGAAGTGGGTGCGGATCGAATTCGGCAAATTGTTTTATCCCTGCGAAATTTCTCGCGCCTTGATGAGGCTGAAATGAAAGCCGTGGATATTCACGAAGGCATTGATAGCACTTTACTGATTTTGCAAAACCGCCTAAAATTCAAGGCTGACCGTCCGGCGATCGCCATCCTTAAAGACTACAGTCGCTTACCACGTATTGAATGTTATGCCGGACAATTAAATCAAGTTTTTATGAATATTCTCACCAATGCGATTGATGCCTTGGAAGAATATAACAAACAGCGATCGCTAGCCGAGATTCAAGCCAACCCCAGTACCATCCAGATTACAACCCATCATCTGTTAGAAACTGCCCGCGTCGCCATTTCTATCAAAGATAATGGCCCAGGAATGAGCGAGTCAGTGCGATCGCGCTTATTCAATCCCTTTTTTACCACTAAACCCGTAGGTCAGGGAACAGGCTTAGGACTCGCCATCAGCCATCAGATTATTGTCGAAAAACATGGCGGAAGCCTCCAGTGTACTTCTCAACTGGGTCAGGGTTCAGAATTTAGAATTGAAATCCCCCTTCGTCAAACTCCGATAGCGAACTAAACCTCAAGAAGGATAGTCGCGTAGGTTGGGTTGAGGCACGAAACCCAACACAACCAAACCTAAATATAGCAAGCTTAAATAGTTGTCAACTGCTCCCTAGTTGCCTAACAAAAGGATAGTCGCGTAGGTTGGGTTGAGGCACGAAACCCAACACAACCAAACCTAAATATAGCAAGCTTAAATAGTTGTCAACTGCTCCCTAGTTACCTAACAAAAGGATAGTCGCGTAGGTTGGGTTGAGGCACGAAACCCAACACAACCAAACCTAAATATAGCAAGCTTAAATAGTTGTCAACTGCTCCCTAGTTACCTAACAAAAGGATAGTCGCGTAGGTTGGGTTGAGGCACGAAACCCAACACAACCAAACTTAAATATAGCAAGCTTAAATCCACTGAACCGGATCGAGTTGATAGTACCGTTGCAACTGTTCGTAGAGTTCGGGATGCTTTTTTCGGAGTTGGCGCGGCTTTTCAAAAAAAGTTTCCGTCGCCACTGCAAAAAACTCTGCGGGATTAGTCGCACCATAATAATCTAAAGTCGTCTTCATCCCCTTTTCAACCTTTAAACAGAGATTTTGATACTCCCGTAACATCACCTTTGACCAAAATTGATAATCTGATTTTTGTAATAAAATCGGTACGCCTTCAGCTCGTCCATCTTCTTGATCGAGTTGGTGAGCAAACTCATGTAAAATCACATTATGTCCATCTTCCCAGTTTTGAGTATCGCGTTGAACCTGTTCCCAAGATAATACTAATTGATCGCGATTCCAAGACTCCCCTAAACGAGCAACTTGGGTTTCTTCCACAACATAACCATCATTGCTGGTTACTTCTTTCACAAAATAAGTATTGGGATAAATTAAAATAGATTGGAGCTTAGGGAAATAGGTTCCGCGTTCGTTCAGCAGCAATAAACAAGCAACGGCTGCAATCGTTACCTTCATTTCTAACGTTACCTGAAGTCCTTGGCAACCGATAAATTGTTTTTCTGCTAAAAAGACTTGAATATGTCCCTGAAGTCGGCGGCGTTCTTGGGGATTTAGTGCTAAATAAATCGGAACATTATTTTCAATAATAGCTTGCCACAGAGGAGGAAAATGACGCTGCTTAATGCGCTGCCTCTGCCATTTTTTGAGAATCGGAAAGCCAAAAATAAATAGAACGATCAGGCTAATTGCCAATAACACAATTAGGGTTTGACGCATTCACCGATAACCCTTGCGATCGCAATGCTGTAGACTTCCATTTTAGCAACCCCGATCGGTCGCAAACTCACTCCCCCGAAGTAAATCCTCTTTAAGGGTTACGAAAGCCGTTACAGTAGACAGTGGCTTTCCTTGCAAAACTTAAGAATTGTTATGCAGCAAACACCCACCCCTCGCCAGATTCTCAACACTCTCCTTCCCCATCTGAGAGTTGCAGCCGCCTATGCGCGACAAATTCAACCGCAAATTGCTGCACGTCCGATTAAAGAAGAACAGGAAAATATGTTTGCAGCCGCTTTAAGCGATGCAGACTTATCCATTCAAACCCTTGTAGAAGTCGCGCTAATTGGCTCATTTCCCAATATTCGCTTTTTTGGTGAAGAATACGAGCAATCGTACAATACCAAATATTTTCGAGCCATTGACTTAGGCGAACAGGGCGATTATTTAGTCACCCTCGATCCGATTGATGGGACTCAATTTTACCTCGATGGACATGACAACTATCAAATTATTCTCGCTATTCTAAATGCCGATGAATTTGAAGCCGTACTCGCCATTTCTCCCGCCCAAGATATTTACTATTATGCCTTGCGGGGTGAAGGCGCTTGGCAAGGAAAATTAGAAGATCCCCTAGAGGCGTGTCGTCCTTTACAAATTAGCGAAACCCAACCCGCTATTTTATTAGGGTGGGGAATGGAAGCGATCGCACCTGCCTTAAAAGACCAGTATCAGATTTTTGACATTGCCACTGGCTATTCCCATGAAGTCCAAATTCCCAATCTCAACGGCATGTTCAGCGGTGAATTAGCTGGAGCCATTATTCGGACGGGTAAATGGATCGATGGAGCCGCTTTAGCCTTTCTAGCACAATCTGCCGGGTGCATCGTTACCACCTTAGAAGGAAATCCACCCCCACCGCTACACTCAAGCACCGATTATCAGCGTCCGGGATTTATTGTCGCAGCCTCAAACAGCATTCATCAAGACTTAGTAAAAGCCGTTCAAGTCACACATTCAACGTTAATGCAGCCTTAAATATAACTTAATTTCTGAGCGCGATCGCAATTTGAGTTCAGACAAAAGTACAAAATTCATCCGTCTAACGAGAGAGCGATCGCGCTTCTTTGCGATGCCAAAATCTACCCTAAGTCATAAATCTCTAGCGAGCCATCTTTCCTCCAGATTTCCTTCTAAAGTTGAAAGAAATAGAGCCTTCCATTCCTCTTTTTGTAGACCCTAATGCCGAGACCTGGAATGGAAACCGCCCTCCAGAATTTCTCTAGGTAGAATTACCATGAACGACGATCGTAGAGTAGATGAGCATAGCAAAGACAAACAACTCGAAACCTTTCGCCGAGAAACAGGAGAAGAACTAACCACAAACCAAGGGGTCAGCATTGACGATACAGATAACTCCCTAAAAGTGGGAGAACGCGGCCCGACTTTGTTGGAAGACTTCCATTTTCGCGAGAAAATGACCCACTTCGACCACGAACGAATTCCCGAACGAGTCGTTCATGCTCGCGGTTCAGGGGCGCATGGTTACTTCCAAGTTTACGAATCAATGGCGGAATATACCAAAGCCAAATTCCTCCAAGATCCCAACGCCAAAACCCCCGTCTTTGTTCGATTCTCTACCGTTGTCGGCTTCCGAGGTTCTGCCGATACCGTGCGCGATGTACGCGGTTTTGCCGCCAAATTTTACACCGAAGAAGGCGTTTACGATTTAGTGGGCAATAATATGCCTGTCTTCTTTATCCAAGACGCGATTAAATTTCCCGACCTGGTTCACTCCATCAAACCAGAACCCCATAATCAAATTCCCCAAGCTTCCGCCGCGCATGATAACTTCTGGGATTTTATCTCCTTAATGCCCGAATCCATGCACATGATTATGTGGGTGCTTTCCGACCGGGCCTTACCGAGAAGCTACCGAATGATGGAAGGCTTCGGCGTTCACACCTTCCGCTTCATCAACGAAGCCGGAAAAGCACGCTTTGTCAAATTTCACTGGAAACCCAAACTCGGAATGCACTCCCTCGTTTGGGATGAAGTCCAAAAACTCGCCGGGAAAGACCCCGACTATAATCGTCGCGACCTGTGGAACGCGATTGAAATGGGAGAGTATCCCGAATTTGAATTAGGGGTGCAAATCATTGAAGAGGAAGACGAGCATAAATTCGACTTTGACATCCTCGACCCTACTAAAATCATTCCAGAGGAAATGGTACCCGTCAAAATCATTGGCAAAATGGTTTTGAACCGCAACCCGGATAACTTCTTTGCCGAAACCGAACAGGTTGCCTTTCACCCCGGTCATGTCGTCCCTGGAATTGACTTCAGCAACGACCCCTTACTGCAAGGTCGTCTCTTTTCCTACCTCGATACGCAATTGATCCGCTTAGGCGGCCCCAACTTTGCCGAAATTCCCATCAACCGTTCCGCCTGTCCGGTTCACAACAACCAGCGCGACGGGTATTCTCGCCAGACCATTGATAAAGGTCGCACCAATTATTCTCCCAACTCCCTAGGCGGTGGCTGTCCGATGGCGAACCCAGAAAACCTGCGCGCCTTTACGCACTACGCCGAAAAGGTGGAAGGTCATAAAATTCGCAAACGCAGCGATAGCTTCAAAGACCACTTCAGCCAAGCAACGCTATTTTGGAATAGCATGTCGTCAGCGGAGAAAGACCACATCGTCTCGGCGGCTCATTTTGAGTTAGGTAAAGTGCAATATAAAGAGATTCGCCAGCGGATGGTGGATTTATTTAACCAAATTGACAACGAACTCGCCAAACGCGTCGCCAAAGGTATTGGCATTCCCGAACCCCAACCCGTCGCGCAGAACCACGGTCAGAGTTCTCCGGCCTTGAGTATGGAAAATACGGTTAAGGATACCGTCTCAAGCCGCCAAGTTGCCATCTTAGCCGCCGATGGGTTTGATAACTCTCAGGTAAACGCGATGCAACAAGCCTTACAAAACGCGGGTGCAAAGGCGATGATTGTTTCGCAATTTAGTAATACCATCACCAGTTCGACGGGTGAGGAGATGGAGGTCGATAAAACATTTTTGACCTCAGCCTCGGTGATGTTTGATGCGATTTATGTCCCTGGCGGATCGCAAAGTATTGAAACGCTCAAACAACAAGGCGATGCGATTCATTTTATTAATGAAGCATTCCGGCATAGTAAGGCGATCGCAGCCACCGGGGAAGGGGAGGAACTGCTGAAAGCTTCCCAAATTCAAGGCGTTCATTTAAACGGTTCCCAAGGGGAAGTCAGCAGCGACTCCGGCGTTATTAGCGTTCAAAACGCCTCCAATATGCACGCGGTTGCTCAAACGTTCATTGAAGCGATCGCGCAACACCGTCATTGGATGCGACAACAGAAGAGTAAGGTTCCCGCCTAACTCAACCGTTGAGATCCCCTAGTTCTGGGGATCTCGCGTTTAGAAGTTAAACACGGTGCGAAACGTCCCCACAAAAATATTCCCGTTAGCGGCGTTGTGGTCTGGGTTTACCAGATACATAACGCCCGGAATCAATTTAATATTGCGATTCAGGGGATACTCATAAAACGCTTCTAAATGAAACCCAGTATCGGGATCTTGTCGTTGCGAAAGGGTGTTGCGAATCACTTTCGGCGGCATCCCAAAACCCACTCCACCCACGGCCCCATCCTTGAATAAGTCGGGAAAGGCTAAGTTAACAGCATAGTTGATCGCGTCGGCTTGTCCCTGCCTGCCATCAACTCGATTCGCTTGAGTATAACCAAACCACCCGCTAACGGCGAAGCGAGGAGTCATTCGCCATAAGGCTTGCAGTCCATAGGAATTGGAGGTTAAGGGAACGCCTAAACCAAAGGGAGTATTAGAAAATTCACTTCCGGTGCGATGCAGTAAGTTACCATTGGCGGCATAGTTGCGAACGTAGGTGAAGGCAAAATCTAGGTTAGAGGCCGGTCTAACGGTAAGCTGTCCTAATGCGCTATAACTGCCATTAAACAGTCCGGCACCTGCGGCGGGGTTATTCAAATTATCGGTTAAATAGCCAAAGTCTAAGCGCACGGCATCGCTAAACTGATAGTTGGCGGCTGCACCCCCCGGACTGAGAAAGCCGATCCGATAAATGGGGTTGCGTTCGGAAAAGCGGGAAGGCGAACCTTTGGCACCCCCAAAACTGGCAAAGTAAGGATTGAGGACGTTGGTATAGAAATGGTGGGAGGCGGCGTTTCCGTAGAGATAGAGGTTAAGGCGATCGCCTACAGGAAAGCGATATTCTAGTAAGTTAAGATTAATCCGATCGTTGGTATTGCCGACTTCAAAGGAAAGGCGCGTCATCTCGGTTCCTGAAACACCGCTAAAGTTAGGAACGCGGTTAGAAGATTGCAAGCGCACCATTAAGCGATCGCGTCCAGTAAAACTGGAGACTAGGTTAAAGCGCATCCGATAGTTGAGGGCAAAATTAGAGTTAATCTGCGTATCGGGGTTAGCGTCAGCGCGATCGCCAATTAAGTCAGTCCCCGCGAACACCACTGAAGTATTCAAACGCACAATGGGAGAAAATTGTTGATTTTCCAGTTGCGCGACTTGGGTTTCTAAACGATCGACTTGAGTTTGCAGCGCGGCTAATTCAACGGCAAAATCTTCTTGCAATCGGTTTAAGATTAACCAATCTTCTGAAGAAACTTCTAAAGAGGAATCGCTAATTCTGGTGAGGATGCGATCCAAACAAGCATTCACACCCGCAGCAAACTCATAGCGCGTTAAGGCTCGATTGCCGCGAAAGGTATTATCGGGATAACCGCTTAAGCAACCATAACGAGCCATTAAAGATTCTAAAGCTTGAAACGCCCAATCTGTTGGCTGTACGTCTGATAAATTTGATACTGAAGTAATTTGTGCTAAAGAATCGCGATTTGTTATTGCATTCTCTAGCAATTCCTCAGTTAAGGGAAGCTCTAACGCCGCCACAGGGGAGAATATCCCAACCGTGCCTAAGATCGCTAGCGCCTTTAAACTTACGCCCATTAATCTCACTCCTCACCAAAAACAATCCAATCTAACTTCACAAAAACTCTAACTTTGGGATGATTTTGAGATAGCACTCCATCCATTAACTTCTGTCTTTTGGAAGATGCGATCGCGATCGCAATCTCTTAACCTAACTCCAGTTCATTTCAGTTTGAGAAAGCTAGTCTATCCTACCCTTAAAAGTTGCCTCGACAAAACTTCAAAAAGAGCATTGAACCCCCTCCTTTGGAATCGTCAAAAGCCAGCAAGTCCTGTTAATCTTGTCGGTTTTGACCCCATTAAATCCATCGATACAGCTCTGAATCTCCCTGGTTCAAACTCGTGTTTGAAATTCGCTACAGCTTAGATCCAATCGCGTTTATCAAATCCCTCTAACTCTGCGCCTCTTATGGGAAGTTGCTCAACCTGGTTTTGCAGCCTCCCTCCTATCGCTTAACAACTGCTCAGAGAACCCTTTTATGCTGTTCAAGAGAACATCAGGACGTTTATTGCTTGCCGGAGCATTCCTCCTTGGAATTCTCTCTCCCGCCTCTGCCCAACTGCCCGAACAACTCCGGATCGAACGGATGGAAGGGCATCTTTTCACCCCCGAACTGTTAGAATTCAACGAAGCATTAGTGCAACGCTTAAGGCTGCCTGAAGGGTTTCAGATCGGCGTTGTTGCCACCGATCTTGGCAACCCCCGCAAGATTGCAGTCGCCCCTAATGGCACCATTTACGTAACGCGTCGCGAACAAGGGGATGTACTCGCCCTCACCGATACCAACGGCGACGGACGCGCCGATCGACGACGCACGGTAGCCTCCGATCTGGAATATGTGAACGGCATTACCATTCACCAAAACCGCCTCTATTTTGTCACCGATACCGAACTCTATGCCGCCGATCTGCGCCCTGATGGGACCGAAGGATCGCCGCAACTGTTAATTGACGATATCCCTGATGCCGGACAACACCCCAACCGCACCCTAGCCTTTGGGCCCGATGGGATGCTGTACTTATCGGTGGGGAGTACCTGCAATGCTTGCGAAGAACCCAACGAAGAACACGCCACCCTCCTGCGGGCGCAAGCCGATGGTAGCAACCGCAGCATCTATGCCCGTGGGTTGCGAAATACGATTGGTTTTGGATGGCATCCCGTCACGGGTGAGTTGTGGGGAATGGATCATGGTTCTGACTGGCGCGGCGAAGATCAACCCCCCGAAGAACTCAACCGCATTCAACAGGGTAGACATTATGGCTGGCCATTTTGTTGGGGCGATCGCCAACCGGATGTTTTTCTCCCCGCCAACCCTGAAGGGATGAGTAAAGCAGAATTTTGTCAAACCCAAACCGAACCCCCCGTTCTCACCTACCAAGCCCACAGTTCTCCCCTAGCCTTCGCGTTTTACAACGGTTCCCAGTTTCCCGCCGAGTATCGCGGAGATGCCTTTATTGCCATGCGAGGTTCGTGGAACCGCAACCCACCCGTAGGATATAAGCTGGTGCGCGTCCGCTTTGAGAATAATCAACCCGTCCAATTTGAGGATTTTATTACCGGGTTCCTCACCAACGATGGACAAGCCCAATTTGGTAGGCCTGTCGGTTTAGCGATCGCTCCAGACGGTTCGATGCTATTTACCGATGATACCAATGGGGTCATCTATCGCGTTTCCTACAACGGCAGACCCTAACCTAACGCCTCAAAGCCTTACAATTGCCTACATTCTCGCTTAGGAGAGTGTAGGCTTTCATATTTATTGAGATTTATTCTGAAAAACAGTGACCGCGATCGCTGCAAGCTTAAGCTTTACCCATATAAGTTCAACAGGTGTCAGATTATTCTTCAGCGAGCGAAATAAAGCCTTAACTAGCCCCATACATCCTGTAGAGACGTTTCAGTCAAGCACCTCTACACCAAACCGAGAGCGCTCTTTCAATCCATCGCTTTTGAACTTCACAACATTTCTATAACTTGGCAATGCAAGCTTGGGCTTGCAAACGTTGTCCTTTGCTCCCACCATTAATCCCTACACAACCAAAGGAAGAATCGCAATGCTTGGTCATTCTCAGGAGGCTTGTCTCCACCAACTCTTTGAGTTCCAAGTTCAACAATCGCCAGATGCGATCGCGCTAGTCTATCAAAAGCAGTCCTTAACCTACCAAGAATTGAATGATCGAGCCAACCAACTCGCCCATCGCCTCAAACAGTTAGGAGTTGGCCCTGAAGTTCTCGTGGCGATCTGCGTCGAGCGATCGCTCTCAATGGTCATTGGCTTACTGGGTATCCTCAAAGCAGGAGGTGCTTACGTTCCCCTCGATCCCAGTTACCCTCCCGACCGACTGGCGTATATGTTAGAGCATTCGCAAACGCCCGTCTTGCTGGTTCAACAAGCGTTACTCCCAATCCTGCCAGAGCATAGCGCCCAAGTCATCTGCTTAGATACAGACCTAGACGGTACGCCTGCTGAAAATCCCCAGAGTGACGTAACGCCGGATAACCTTGCGTATGTGATTTACACCTCCGGTTCCACAGGCAAACCCAAAGGCGTCGCGATCGCCCATCGGGGGGCTGTCAATACCCTCCTCGACATTAACCAGCGCTTTAGCGTTACGAGGTGCGATCGCGTTTTAGCCGTTTCCTCCTTCAGCTTTGACCTCTCTGTCTACGACATCTTCGGCTTGCTGGCCGTGGGCGGTACCGTCGTTATCCCTAGCGCCTCCGCCTCGCCCGATCCAGCCGAGTGGCTAGACACCCTACACCAGGCCCAAATTACCCTTTGGGACTCTGCCCCCCCACTCATGCAAATGCTGGTTGATTATGCCACAGCCCGCAACCTCAACCTACCCGATAGCCTGCGCCTCGTCCTCCTCAGCGGCGATTGGATACCCCTCACCCTGCCCGACCGTATCCATACTCTAGGCAACCCCGAAACCGCCGTCATCAGCCTAGGAGGAGCCACAGAAGCCTCAATTTGGTCGATCCTGTACCCCATTGCCCAAGTTGAGCCTCATTGGAAAAGCATCCCCTACGGTCGCCCGATGACCCGCCAGCAATTCCACATCCTCAACGAATATCTAGAACCCTGCCCGAATGGGGAAGCCGGACAGCTTTATATTGGAGGAATCGGGCTAGCCCGCTGCTATTGGCGAGACCCCGAAAAAACCCGCGATCGCTTTATTATCCATCCCCAAACCGGCGATCGCCTCTACTGTACGGGCGACCTGGGGCGCTATCTCCCCGATGGCAATATTGAATTTATCGGTCGCATCGACCATCAAGTCAAAATTCGCGGTTTCCGCATCGAACTGGGCGAAATTGAAGCCACCCTGCGCCAGCATCCGGAAGTGGGAGATGCCGTTGTCATCGTTCGAGAAGATACCCCCAATCATAAGCGCCTGGTGGCCTACGTCGTCCGTCCGCCCCAAAACGCTTCAGAAGCCGATGAGGACAGCGAACTGCTCTCGCAATGGCAAGCGATCTACAATACCACCTACAGCCAGACGCCCACCCCTCAAAACCAAACCTTTAATATTGTGGGTTGGAATAGCAGCTACACCGGGCAACCCATCCCAGAAGCAGAAATGCACGAATGGGTTGAACATACCGTAGAACGCATTTTACAACTGCAACCCCAACAGGTGCTTGAGATTGGTTGCGGTACTGGGTTGCTAGTCTCCCGCATTGCCCCCCACTGTACCCACTATTGGGCGGCGGACTTCTCCGGTCAAGCCCTGCGCTGTATCGAACAGATGCGCCAGTCTGTATCGGGGTTAGAACATGTCACGCTGCTAGAACGATCGGCCGATAACTTTGAGGGCATTGCTGAAGCCAGTCTCGATACCCTAATTATTAATTCTGTGATTCAGCATTTCCCCAGCATTGACTATCTCGTCGCGGTCTTAGAAAAAGCCGTCAAAGCCGTCCGCAAAGGGGGCAAAATCTTTTTAGGAGACTTGCGAAGTTTGCCCTTATTAGAGGCGTATCATACCTCCGTGCAACTGTACCGGGCTGATCAAGGCGAGACGCGATCGCAATTACTCAACACCGCGCAATTGGCGATCGCCCAAGAAGAAGAACTCGTCATCGATCCGGCCTTCTTCAACGCCCTTAAACACCACCTCCCAGAAATTGCCCAGATTGAAATTCTGCCCAAACGCGGCATTCACCACAACGAATTAACCCGCTTTCGCTACGACGTAACCCTTGAAATTGGCGAACCTTTGCCCGTCACCTCTGATATTCAATGGTTAGAGTGGCAACCCCATTGGACGCTAGCAGAGATCGAAGAAAGATTGCGATCGCAGCGTCCCCTTAAAATCGGCTGGCGACACATTACCAACGCCCGTTTAGAAACCGAACTCAAAACTCAACAATGGTTGCACAATAACGCCGCACCCGACACCGTGGGAGAATGGCAAACCTACCTGCAAACCCAACCCCCCCAAGGCCTCGATCCCGAAGCCCTTTGGCAACTCGCCCAAGCCCTCAACTACCAAATTCACATCAGTTGGTTAAATAC
This sequence comes from Desertifilum tharense IPPAS B-1220, assembly GCF_001746915.1. NCBI lineage: Bacteria > Bacillati > Cyanobacteriota > Cyanophyceae > Desertifilales > Desertifilaceae > Desertifilum > Desertifilum tharense. The sequence continues at coordinate 138,283 of NZ_MJGC01000110.1, read as the reverse complement.
AGACGCTTCCGGTTGCTACGATGTGGTGTTTCAACAAACTTCAATTGAGTCTCCCCTCGTCCTCGCCGCAGAAACTCCCGTTTCCCCTCAACCTTGGCAACACTACGCCAACCAACCCCTGCAACAGATCGTTGCTCAAAAACTGATCCCGCGCCTGCGGTGTTTTGTGCAAGACAAACTCCCCGATTATATGACGCCCGATCGCTTTGTCTTGCTAGAAGCACTCCCCCTTACCCCCAATGGTAAAGTCGATCGGCGCTCTTTACCCGCCCCCGATGCCAGCCGACCCGATCTAGAAGAGCAATATGTTGCCCCTCGCACCGAATTAGAAGCAACGCTGGCTGAAATTTGGGCGGATGTTCTCGGTATTGAACGCGTCGGCATTTACGATAACTTCTTAGCATTGGGGGGTCATTCTTTACTCGCCATCCAAATTGACGGCCGCCTTCGCAATGCCTTACAGGTAGAACTCCCCGGAGATAGTTTATTTACTTGTCCGACCGTTGCTTCCCTAGCCCAACGCATCCTAGAAAGCAACGCTACCCCAACGCGCCAGCCCGTCGCCACCCTTCAACCCGTTTCCCGCCATTCATACTTACCGCTGTCTTGGAACCAACAGCAATTATGGTTTCTCAAGCAACTTGCCCCCGACGCCCCCGTTTATAACGAACCCTGCACGATTCATTTTGCTAGCGAAATCCAAGTAGACGCCTTAGAAAAAGCGCTGCACGAATTAATTAAACGCCATGAAAGCCTAAGAACTCGCTTCACGATCGTCGAGGGAAAACCCGTTCAAGTTATCGATTCGCCCGCAGCCACCTTTGACTTACCTTTGGTTGATTTAAGAAAACTTCCAAGCAATCAACGAGAAGATCGCGCCTTACACCTTGCCGGACAAGAAGCCAAAGCCCCCTTCGATCTAGCCACAGGCCCCATGATGCGGGCAACTTTAATTCAGCTTGGCGATACCGATTATCGGCTATTCCTCACCTTTCATCACATCATCATGGATGGCATTTCGATCTACAATGCCTTCTTGCCAGAACTTGCCACCCTCTACGAGGCGTTTAAGAACCATTCGCCCAGCCACCCCCCGCTGGCATTACCCGAATTACCCTTACAATATGCTGACTTTGCCGTTTGGCAGCAACAAATCCTGCAAGGCGATACTCTCAAACCCCAATTAGACTATTGGCAGCAACAGCTTGCAGATTTACCCGTTTTGCAACTCCCCTGCGACTATCCCCGCCCCACAACCCCCAGTTTCCAAGGGGCGAGGCAGCGTTTAGCCCTCTCCAAACCCCTCACAGAAGCCTTAAAAGTTCTCTCTCAGCAAGCAGGCGTGACGCTGTACATGACGCTGCTAGCAGCTTTCAAGGTGCTGCTTTATCGCTATTCTGGGCAAGAAGATATTGTTGTTGGCACCTTTAGCGCCGGACGCAACCCACCCGAAACCGCCGAAATGATGGGTTTCTTTGTGAATACCTTAGTGTTGCGTACCGATTTATCAGGCAATCCCAGTTTTCAAACCTTACTCTCGCGGGTGCGGGATGTCACCTTAAATGCTTACGCCCACGAAGAGGTCCCCTTTGAACAACTGTTAACCACTCTACGCCCGGAACGCCGTCCCGGAGAAAATCCCCTGTTTCAAGTGGCCTTTGCCCCCCAACCGCCCATGCCCGTTTTAAGTCAGGGTTGGCAAGTCAGCTACTTAGATGTGGAAACAGATACGGCGAAGTTTGATTTAACTTTAGATGTGGAAGAAAGACCGGAAGGAGTCATTGGTCGTTTAGAGTACAATACCGAACGCTTCAAGCCCGATACCATTGAACGCCTGTTGGGACATTGGCAAACCCTTTTAGAAAGTGTCGTCGCCAACCCAGAACAGAAAATCGCCCAGTTACCCTTGTTAACCGCCAGGGAACGCCAACAGCTAGCCGTTTGGAACCAAACCCAAACCGATTATCCGCAACAGGCCTGCGTGCATCAACTCTTTGAGGAACAGGTGGCGCGATCGCCCCAGGCTACAGCCCTTATTTTTGCAGACCAACACCTCAGCTATCAAGAACTGAACCAACGCGCCAATCAACTCGCCCATTACTTGCAAAATCTTGGCGTAGGGCCTGAAGTTTTAGTCGGAATTTGCGTTGAACGTTCCCTCGATCTGATTGTGGGACTTTTAGCTATTTTGAAAGCGGGTGGGGCTTACGTTCCCCTCGATCCAACCTATCCGCCGCAACGCTTAACCCTGATGCTGGAAGATGCCGCCGTTCCAGTTTTGGTGACTCAATCGGCGTTACGCGCTTCCCTGCCCGCACATCGCGCGCGCGTGGTTTGTTTGGATGCGGATCTCCCCCAAATTCAGCAGCAAAGTTGGGAAAATCCGACTTCTCCCGCAACATCTGACCAACTGGCGTATGTCATGTACACTTCCGGTTCTACGGGGGTTCCCAAAGGCGTCAATGTCATGCATCGGGGAATTGTCCGCTTGGTTAAAAATACCCATTACGCCAATTTCAGCGCGGAAGAAGTCTTCTTACAATTAGCCCCGGTTGCTTTTGATGCCTCGACTTTAGAAATTTGGGGCAGCTTGTTGAATGGGGCGCGGCTAGCAATCATGCCCCCGCATCCGCCCTCGCTATCTGAGTTAGGACAAGCCATTCAACAGCATCAAGTGACGTTTCTGTGGCTAACGGCAGGCTTATTTAACTTGATGGTAAACGAACAGCTAGAAGCTTTGAAGTCCGTCCGCCAATTGCTAGCGGGGGGCGATGTGCTTTCGGTACCGCACGTCCAAAAAGTCCTGCAAGCTTTACCCGAATGCCAGTTAATTAACGGCTATGGGCCAACGGAAAATACCACCTTTACCTGCTGCCACCCAATTACAGAAGCGAGTTGGGCGGGAGGTTCCATTCCAATTGGGAGAGCGATCGCCAATACCCAAGTGTATCTGCTCGATGCCCACTTACAACCCGTGCCGATAGGAATTCCTGGAGAACTTTATATTGGCGGCGAGGGTTTAGCGCGGGGCTATTTTAAGCGTCCTGAATTAACCGCTGAAAAATTTATTCCCCATCCCTTTAACCCAGAACCCAATACTCACCTCTACAAAACGGGTGACTTAGCCCGCTATTTACCCAATGGCGATTTAGAATTTCTCGGTCGCATCGACCATCAAGTTAAAATTCGCGGTTTCCGCGTTGAGTTAGGCGAAATTGAAGCGCTATTAGCCCAACATCCCGATGTTCGAGAAACGGCGGTTTTAAAACAAGATGATGCTACGGGCAACCCGCGCTTAGTCGCCTATATTGTTTCTAACCTCACGCCCGAACGAACCCCTTGGGACATTGAATGTCTGGCAGAATATCAGGGTAATTTAGCAACAACGGTTCGCACCCAGGATATTTCCCCTAACGGTGTGGGCTTAGTGGATGTCCCGAAAAGCTGGATGCTGCATCAACGGGTGCGTTTGTATTTCCAACTCCCCACAGCTACAGAAAAACGCTGGTTTGAGGGCACTATTGTCTGGAAACAGGATACTCAAGTTGGGGTTGAGTTGGCGCTTAACCTCAGCGAACAAACCCTTTTTCACCAGAGCATAGACTATCTTCTGGAAACCCAAGGCTTTTTGAAAGTGTTGCAGCGGGCAGCGGTGGGAAGTCTGCGCCAGTGGTTGAAGCAGAAGCTACCCGACTATATGATGCCGTCTAGCTTTGTCTTTTTAAATGCTTTGCCCCTCACTGCGAATGGCAAAGTAGACCGCAAAGCTTTAAGCATTCCAGAATCCTCGATCCCCCAGTCAGAAGAAACCTATGTTGCCCCACAAACGGAAATCGAGCAAATGCTGGTGGCACTTTGGCAACAAATTTTAGGGCTTCCTCAAGTGGGAGTTGAAGATAATTTCTTTGATTTGGGGGGGCATTCTTTACTGCTGGTGCAAATGCATAGCCAACTCCAACAGCAGATGAATCGCGCTATTTCAATGGTCGATTTGTTTAAATATCCCACCATTAGCGCTTTGGCTGACTATTTAAACCCAACGCGCGATGAATCGTTGAATTCTACCAGCCAGGAGAGCGATAAAGCGCAACTCCGCCAGCGGGCTATGCAGCAAAAAGCAGCCCTGAACCGACGCAAGCCGCAACGACGTTAGAGGACGGAAAATGATGAATTCAGAAGCTTTGGAAGGGATTGCAATTGTGGGGATGGCGGGGCGCTTTCCGGGGGCCCAAACGGTGGATGAGTTTTGGCAAAATCTCTGCAATGGCGTGGAATCGATTACTTTCTTTTCGGAGGAAGAATTGATTGCGGCGGGGATTGAACCGGAGGTGGTTCGCGATCCGCGTTATGTTAAAGCGCGAGGGGTTTTACAAGATGTTGCGGGGTTTGATGCGGCTTTTTTTGGGTTTCATCCGAAAGAGGCAGAAATTACCGATCCGCAACACCGCTTATTTTTAGAATGCGCTTGGGAAGCCCTAGAAACGGCGGGATATGACCCAGAAACATATCGCGGGTTAATTGGGGTCTATGCGGGGGCGGGGAGTTTTAGAACCTACTTTTTAGAGAACCTCTACCCCAATCGGGAATTGCGAGCTTCCTTTGGCGATTATCCCTTAGCGATCGCCAATGAGAAAGATTTTTTGGCGACGCGCGTTTCTTACAAGCTGAATTTGCAAGGGCCTAGCGTTAGCGTACAAACGGCCTGTTCTACTTCCTTGGTGGCCATTTGTACCGCCTGCCAAAGCTTGCTCAATTATCAGTGCGATTTAGCCCTCGCGGGCGGGGCGGCCATTGGCGTGCCTCAAATCGCGGGTTATTTCTACCAAGAGGGGATGATTTTATCTCCCGACGGTCATTGTCGGGCCTTTGATGCCCAGGCCCAAGGCACGGTTAGCGGGAATGGAGTGGGTATCGTTGCCCTCAAACGCTTGGAAGAGGCGATCGCAGAGGGCGATTATATCTATGCGGTCATTAAAGGCTATGCCATCAATAACGATGGGTCGCTGAAAGTGGGTTACACCGCCCCCAGTATAGACGGTCAAGCGCAGGCGATCGCGAGTGCATTGGCGATCGCCGATGTCCACCCAGAAACCCTTAGCTACGTTGAAGCCCACGGTACGGGGACGCCTTTGGGCGATCCGATTGAAATTGCGGCCCTGACTCAAGCCTTTCAACTCGATACCCAAAAAACGGGTTTCTGCGCCATCGGTTCGGCAAAAACAAACCTCGGCCATTTAGACACGGCTGCTGGCGTTACCGGAGTTATTAAAGTGGCCCAAATGTTGCGCCATCAACAGATTCCCCCCAGCTTGCACTTCACGCAACCCAACCCCAAAATTGACTTTGCCCAAAGTCCCTTCTACGTCAACACGCAACTCAAGACCTGGCCCGCCCAGGAAACGGCGCGTCGGGCGGGGGTCAGTTCCTTTGGCATTGGCGGAACCAATGCCCATGTCGTGCTAGAAGAAGCGCCCCCTAGGGCACCCTCTGGCCCTTCTCGCCCCGCCCAACTCCTAGTCCTCTCGGCAAAAACAGCAACCGCCCTCGACTGCGCCACCGAGAATTTAGCCGCCCACTTGCAGCAGCGAGACAACCGCGATCTAGCCGATATTGCCTATACGCTGAAAGTAGGACGCCAAGCCTTCAAACATCGCCGGATTGCCGTCTGTGAGGACGTAGAAGCAGGCGCGATTGCCCTTAGCACTGGCGATCCCAAACAGGTATTTTCCGGCTGTCCCAGTCTCAAAGACCGCCCGGTTATCTTCCTGTTTTCCGGTCAGGGTTCCCAGTACCTCAACATGGGAAAAGAACTCTACCAAACCGAACCCCTGTTTCGCCAACAAATCGATCGATGTTCCCAACTTCTCCAACCCCATCTCAACCTCGACCTGCGCCAAATTCTTTACCCCGACGCCTCCACAGATACCACCCCTCAACTGCAACAAACAGCCATTACCCAACCCGCCCTCTTTGCGGTTGAATATGCCCTCGCCCAGTTGTGGATGGCCTGGGGTATTCGTCCCCAAGCAATGGTCGGTCATAGCATTGGGGAATACGTTGCAGCTTGTTTAGCCGGGGTTTTCTCCCTAGAAGAGGCGCTATTCCTAGTCGCGATGCGGGGACAACTGATGCAACAAATGCCCCCTGGGGCAATGCTAGCCGTTCCCCTATCCGAAGCCCAAATTCAACCCTTTTTAGGAGAACAACTCGACCTCGCCGTCCTGAATAACCCCTCGACTAGCGTTGTTTCCGGCCCCCAGGCAGCCATTGAGGACTTGCAGAAGCAACTGGCGGCCAAAGAGATTGAAAGCCGCTGCCTGCACACTTCCCACGCTTTCCATTCTCGGATGATGGAGCCAATCTTAGAGCCATTTACCGCCCAAGTCCAAAAAGTCAAACTCCACCCACCCCAAATTCCCTATCTTTCTAACGTCACGGGAACTTGGATAACCCCAGCCGCAGCAACCGATCCGCAGTATTATGCTCAACATCTGCGGCAAACGGTACGCTTTGCGGAAAACCTGCAACAGTTATGCAAAAATTCCGATGCAATTCTCCTAGAAGTCGGCCCCGGACGAACGCTTGCTAGTCTCGCCAAACAACATCCCCAAAAAGCCCCCCAACAGGAGGTTTTTTCTTCCTTACGCCATCCCAAAGAACAGCAGTCTGATGTGGCATTTCTCTTGACTACATTAGGCAAATTGTGGATTGCTGGCATTACGATCGATTGGGCAGAATTCTACCGCGACGAACAACGCGATCGCCTCCCCTTGCCCACCTATCCCTTTGAACGCCAGCGCTATTGGATCGATCCGCCGGGATCTCTCCCAGAAGTTGCCCCCATCCAGACGCCGCCAACCCACGCGCGACCCCAGTTAGCCAATTCCTATACTGCACCGAGAACTGAGATTGAACAAATCATGGCTCAAGTCTGGCAGCGTTTCTTAGGCATCGAACAAATTGGCATTGACGATGATTTCTTTGACTTGGGGGGAGATTCTCTGCTGGCCGTGCAGTTGACGGCGCAACTTAGCGAAAAACTAGGAACTGAAGTTTCGGCCCATAGCTTATTGCAAGCCTCTACAGTGGCCAGTTTAGCCGAACTTTTAACTGAATCTACCCCTGTCCGCGATCCAGTCTTAGTTGCAATTCGACGCGGTAATGTTGAACCGCCTTTATTCTTAATCCATCCTGTGGGCGGTCATGTTTATATCTATCGAGATTTAGCCCGCTATCTTGATAGCAACCGTCCCATTTACGGCATCCAAGCTGAAGAAAAAGAGTCCTTAGTCACCGTAGAAGCGATCGCAACTCGCTATCTCGAAGCCGCGCGCGATCGCCAACCCCAAGGCCCTTACTATCTAGGCGGTTCTTCCTTTGGCGGAACGATTGCCTTTGAAATGGCACAACAACTCACCCAGCAAGGCGAGAAAGTTGCACTTTTGACCCTAATTGATACTCCAGGCCCCGGTCAAATGCCGGTGTTAGCCACGGAGGATGATACGGCAATTCTGGTTTATTTATTGGGCGTTGGGTTTAACCTCCCCCTCTCCCTAGATCGCCTGCAACAATTAACCGCCGACGACCAACTGCAATATTTCTTAGACCAAGCAAAAGTCGCCGACAAAATCATTCCTCCAGATTTTGGCTTGCCCGAAGTGCGGCAGTTTATCCACTGGTTTAAAGTTCATGCTCGCGCCATGCAGAATTACCAACCTCAACCCTATCCCGGACGCCTGCTCTTTTTTAAGGCTAGCGATCGCAATCAGATTAACCCCCCCTATCCTGAAAAGCCTTGGATTGAAGTTGCCCAAGACGGGTTAGAACTGCACGAAATCCCCGGCAATCATATCACGATGAATTATCCTCCTCACGTCCAAATCTTAGCCGAGAAACTGCGGTCCTATCTCGCTTAACTCACCGCCTCCCTTTCCCCTTTCTCTTGGTGGAAACATGAAGGGGAAAGGAAGTGCGATCGCTATTTTTTCCAATTCCCCTGACTCAAGGGAATCTTGCTGGATATTATCCAATCAAAAAACGCCATATCTATGACTTTCTCCTCTCAAAAAACTGACCTAGCAAAATCACAATCTGCTGCAACACTGCTAGAAATGATGTATGGCTTTCAAATTTCTCAAGCTATCTATGTCGCGACTCAACTTGGAATTCCTGACCTGTTGCAAAATGGATCTCAATCAAGCGAGGAAGTGGCTCAAAAGCTAGGCATCCCTCGCCAACGCCTTGAACCCCTACTGCACCTTCTCGTCAGCGTTGGTATCTTCACAGAAAATCAAGACAACACCTTTCAACTCAACGCCTTAAGCCAGCATCTCCTAGCAGGAACACCCCACTCTTTACGCGGAACCGTCCTCTCGATGGGTGCGATCCTCTATCCGCTTTGGGGACATTTATTAGAAGGCATTCAAACCGAAGAAATTGCCTTTACAAAAACCTTCAATTCCAGCTTATATACTTATTTGCAGCAAAATCCAGAAACTGCAAATCGCTTCAATGAATGGATGCAAGAAACCACTAGAGAATGGTTATTTCCCATTCTAGAAACCTACGATTTTTCAGGCGTCAAAACCTTAGTCGATGTGGGTGGCGGTACAGGAAGTTTAATCGCAATTATCCTCAACGCCAACCCTCAAATGCAGGCTATTTTATTTGACCGAGAAGACGTAGTACAAGGTGCCCCCGCAGTCTTAACAGAAGCCGGAGTTGCCCAAAGATGCCAAATTATCGGAGGCGACTTTTTCCAGACTATTCCATCCGGTGGCGACCTTTATTTACTCTCCCGCGTTCTCCTCAACTGGGAAGACCCTCAAGCCCTAGAAATTCTCAAAAACTGCCATCAAGCCATGACCTCCAAAGATAGATTAGTCATTGTTGACTTCATGCTATCTCCCGGACAAACGTCTCCCTTTCTGGGAATGGGTAGCCTTAGCCTCCTCCTACTCGGCGGTCATTGTATGCGAAAAGAAGATGAATTTGAACGCCTACTTTCCTCCGCAGGCTTTCAAGTCACGCATCGACTGAAAACATCAGGCCCAGTCAGCATTATGGAAGCCCAACCCGCCAATTTCTGAGTAGGTTGGGTCGCTTGACCCAACATTCCCCTTACGCAGGCGCTAAAAGAGAAGCACAAATTTTTTCAATCCATTCATTCATCCCACCAGATAACTTTAAGTAGGTTGGGTCACTTGACCCAACATTCCCTTACGTAGGCGCTAAAAGAGAAGCGCGAATTTTTTCAATCCATTCACTCATCCCACCAGATAACTTTAAGTAGGTTGGGTCACTTGACCCAACATTCCCTTACGTAGGCGCTAAAAGAGAAGCACGAATTTTTTCAATCCATTCACTCATCCCACCAGATAACTTTAAGTAGGTTGGGTCGCTTGACCCAACATTCCCCTTACGTAGGCGCTTAACCCAACATTCCCCTTACATAGGCGCTAAAAGAGAAGCGCGAATTTTTCAATCCATTCATTCATCCCACCAGATAACTTTAAGTAGGTTGGGTCACTTGACCCAACATTCCCTTACGTAGGCGCTAAAAGAGAAGCGCGAATTTTTTCAATCCATTCATTCATCCCACCAGAATTCAAGCGATAGCTGAGGGGATGAGCAATTAAACGCGCCGTGCTTTCAAATAAAACTTCAATCTCAATCAAGCCATTGTCCTTTAGAGTCCGACCCGTTGACACCAAATCAACAATAGCTTCCGACATCCCCGTAATCGGCCCTAACTCAACTGAACCATAAAGCGGGATAATTTCCACAGGTAAATCAATGCTATGAAAATACTCGCGGGCGCAATACACAAACTTAGACGCAACCCGACAGTGGGGAGACAATTCCAAAGCCGACCGATAGGGACTTGCCGCTTTTACCGCCACTGACATTCGGCATTTTCCGTAGCGTAAATCAGCCAAATCTGCAACAGCCGGTTTCTTCTCTCGCAGCACATCGTAACCCACCACCCCCAATTGCGCTTGACCGTATTCAACATAAACAGGCACATCTTGGGCGCGAACGAGGAGGGCTTTCGCCGTTTGCGTCGGGTCCATAATTTGCAACTGGCGATTAGAAGAGTCGAGAAAAGCACTAAAATCTAAGCCAAGGGCTTGAAAAGTTTGAATGCTGTCTTTGAGAAGTGCGCCCTTGGGCAGTGCAACGGTAATCATGGCATCTACAAAAACAAACGTGCAGACCTTGATTATCACCGAATGCGGGAACAATTAACCGAGAAAAAGAGGAAATCTCCTACACTAGGCTAGAAGTTTTCGTTGCATATTCGGTGCCGCATGAGCAACCTAGCCTTAATTATCGGCAGTAAAAACTATTCTTCGTGGTCGCTGCGACCTTGGTTAGCCTTAAAACAGGCTGGCGTTGAATTCCAAGAAATTTGCATTCCTCTCGATACCCCAACGACCCATACTGAGATTTTGCACTACTCTCCCACAGGAAAAGTCCCTGTTTTGCAAGATGGGGATTTAACGATTTGGGAATCTTTAGCGATTTGCGAATATATTGCAGAACGCTACGCCCCTCAGCTTTGGCCCCAGGACACCCCATCCCGCGCAGTTGCCCGTGCAGTGAGTTGTGAAATGCACTCTGGGTTTGCTGAACTTCGACGCAACATGCCGATGAACTGTTGTGCAAGGCTTCCAGGTACGGGACGGACTTTAAAGGTACAGGCGAATATTGAACGCATCAGCAACCTTTGGCGAAACTGTCGTCAAACCTATGGACAAGAGGGGGTGTTTTTGTTTGGTTCTTTTTCGATTGCAGATGCAATGTTTGCTCCCGTTATTTCCCGCTTTGTCACGTATGATGTAGTTCTAGACGATTGCTGCCAAGAATACATTCGCACTCTTTGGTCGCTACCCGCGATGCAAGAGTGGTTGTATGAAGCCCAAGCTGAATGTAAAACTCCCAAGTCTCTTTAAATTTGCTCCTATGACCCGAATTCTGTTAGTGGATGATGAAGTTGAACTGACCCATTCATTAAGCCGCGTTTTAGAACGCGAAGGGTATGAGGTCGATATTGCCTATGATGGGGCGGCGGCGGGAGAATTAATCGAGCATCAGGCTTATGAATTGTTAATTCTCGATTGGATGTTGCCGCAACAGTCGGGGTTAGAGTTGTGCCAAGAATTGCGCCAACACAAGATTGCGACGCCCGTGCTTTTCCTGACGGCGAAAGATACGATTGATGACCGAGTGGCGGGATTGGATGCAGGGGCGGATGATTATTTGGTGAAGCCGTTTGAATTGCGGGAGTTGCTAGCCAGGGTAAGGGCGCTATTGCGTCGCGAGGTATCGCGCAGCGAAACAGTCAGCGCCCCTCGCTTGCAGGTTGACGATCTAGAGTTAGACTGTGAAAATCAGTTAGCGTATCGTCAAGGGCGGGCAATTGAACTTTCAGAGAAGGAAACTCAGTTACTAGAATATTTCATGCGCCATCCAGGACAGTTGCTCACTCACCGCCAAATTCATGCGTCGGTTTGGTCGGATAGCGAGAAACCCAGCAGTAATGTTTTAGCCGCCCAAATTCGCCTACTCCGTCGCAAAATTGAGGCATCGGGAGAGGTGCCTTTAATTCATACGGTTTACGGTAAGGGATATCGATTTGGCATCCTGGTGGAAATAGATTAACTGCTTGTACAAGGATCGGTAATGGGGATATGGTGAGGTTGGGCTTGAATCTGCTCTATCCAATTGCGAATGGCTGGGAAGCCTGAAAGGTCATAACCGCCTTCTTCGGCAACGTGGGTATAGGCAAATAGGGCAATATCGGCGATGGTATAGCGGTTATCGACAAAGTAGGTGTTTTGGGCGAGATGCTGTTCCATCACTCCCAGGGCAGCATAACCCGATGGACGACGTTTGAGGATTTCTGCGTGATATTCTTGGGCTTTCTTGAGTTCGGTTATCCAAAACCGGACGGTGGCGATGTAGGGTTCGTGGCTATATTGCTCAAAAAACATCCACTGTAATACTTTAGCTTGCAGCAGGCGATCGTGCGGATAAAAGGGCGTCCCTTCGCTGAAATATACTAACATGGCATTCGATTCGGCGAGGTGTTCCCCAGACTCTAATTCAATGAGGGGAACGCGACCATTGGGATTTTTTTGCAGGAACTCTGGGGTTCGGCTTTCCTGGTTGAGAATATTAATCTCGATACGCTGAAATGGAATTTGCAGTTGAGTCAGTAATAAACGGACTTTATAGCCGTTTCCGGAAGGCAGAAAATCATAAAGTTTAAGCATCTTTTGAAACCGATTGGACAGAAGCCATTCTTGGGTTAGCACCTACTCTAAAGGCAGAACGGGGATAGGAGAAATTGGAATTTTAATGAAAAACTCGGCACCTTGACCCGGTTCAGAAAAACATTCTAAGCTACCGCCATGTCTTTCAACAACAACTTGATAGCTAATGGATAAGCCCAGTCCGGTGCCTTTACCAACCGATTTGGTGGTAAAAAAGGGATCGAATAGGCGCTTTTTAATCGAGTCTGGAATGCCAATGCCATTATCAGCAATCCGAATCAGGACGGTATCGAGGGGCATTTCAATATCGGGATTAGGATGGCTGCTGATGGGTTGGGTATAAATCCAAATGGTCGGTGTGGTATCGGATCTAAAGTAGTCTTGGCGATAGGCTTCTTCTAGAGCATCAATGGCGTTGCTGAGAATGTTCATGAAGACTTGATTGAGTTGACCAGCATAGCATTCAACGGCGGGTAAGTCGCTATATTTTTTAATCACTTGAATGGCAAATGGGCTAGTTTTAGATGTTAGGCGATGTTGTAAAATAGATAAGGTATTGTCAATGCCTTCGTTGAGGTTGACGTGCTTTCTTTCGGCTTCGTCTAACCGGGAGAATTTCCGTAAGGAGAGAACAATTTGACTAATCCGTTCTGCGCCAACGCGCATAGAATCTAAGATCCGGGGAAGGTCTTCCTGAATGAATTCTAAGTCAATCGATTGGGCTTTAACAGTAATTTCTGAGGCGGGATTGGGATAGGCTTGCATATAGAGGGTTAACAATTCACTCAGGTCTTCAATATAGTTACTGGCATGTAAGAGATTGCCATTAATGAAGTTGACCGGATTGTTAATTTCATGGGCGATACCCGCTACCATTTGTCCCAAACTTGACATCTTTTCAGTTTGAACCAGTTGGGCTTGGGTTTGTTGGAGTTTGTGGAGTGCTTGTTTGAGTTCCTGAGCTTGGGCTTGGGCGCGGAGGGCATCTGTACGAGTGAGAGCATATAATTCCGCTTGTTCAATGGCTAAGGTTAATTGATTGGTAACGGCTTGTAATAAATCGACTTCGCGATCGCTCCAAGGTCTGGGGCCGCTAAAATGAATGCACGCAATTGCCCCCAGTTGTCCAGAACGAGTTTGCAGGGGTAATAGGAGTTGCGCCGTAATCCCTTGGGAAAGCAACCCGACTTCGCAGGCTGCTTGCGGAGAACTATTTTTAAAAACCGATAGGTCGTCAATTTGCCAACTCTCTAGGTTTTGAATTCTCTCAACCATCTGTTCTAGGTTGGGCAGGTGATAGTCTCCCAACCAACAGGGAAAGTTAGCGTCGCTCGCCTCGTGCGTAATGGTTAGCGTGGGCGATCGCAAATCGGGCCAGCACCACAAAAAATGACAGCGGTCAATCTTTAATAAGCTGCGAATTTCTTGAACCGCCGTGTTGAGAATCGTATTGAGGTCTAGGGAATTGCGAATTTGGCTGGCTAGCCGAAATAATAAACCTTCTCGCCGCGAAAGTAAGGCTTCTCTCGCCCACCAACGGTCAATCGCAACCGCGATCGCATTGGCAATCCAAGACAAGGTATGATGAACGGCATCCGTAAACCCTTCTTGTTCTGCAATCCCTAAAACTCCAATTAAACGTTCGTCCACAATTAAGGGATATGCCGGAAATTCAGACGCCAACATTCCCTCCGATCCAATTGCCGGACATTCCCCAGCCAATTCGCCCATAACAGCTTGCAATTGTGGAGGTTGAGTCGGCGAGGAAAACGTCCAAATTTTCACCCCCTTGGCATTTAAATAAACCACCAGGGTACGGGTACATTCTTGCAGAATCGTCTCTAAATTTCCCCCTTGCCCCAAAATTGCGCCCACTTTTGCACAGAGAGTCGCTAGGCGCGATCGCTCTAACAAAGCCGCATTGGTTTGCTTGCGATCGGTAATCTCCATTAACCAACCATCCCAGACAATACTACCGTCGGCGTGCAACTCAGGACGCGAAGCCCCTTGCACCCACTTCACTTTTCCCGACGGGGTAATGCATCGCCCTTCCCACTTCCAAGGATGTAGCGTTTGAGCCGAAAGAACGATTGATTCTTCCAATTCTGCCCAGTCATCGGGATGAACTAAGCTGAGTAGAGATTGAGCATCGGCGATGACCGTTGCGGCATCGAGTTCGGCAATCTCAGCAATTCCCAAGCTGATATAGGGAAAGTAAAATTTCCCCTCCCGGCTTAAACAAAATTGATAAAGCGTCCCCGGAATATGAGCCGCCAGCTTTTCCAACCTCTGTTCGCTATGTTGCAGGGCGCGTCCTAAGCGCTTGCGTTCTGTAATATCCACAAGCGTCATCAACTGCAAATTACGGTTTTCAGAGTGTAATGGGGCGATAGTCACCTGAAGGTCGCGAACTTCTCCATTTTTACATTGCATTTGCCCCTCGTAGCTTTGAGACTGTTGCGACTCCCCTACACCCAACAAGACCGTTGTAAAATGCTGACCGAGGACTTCGCTGGCTAACCCGCCATACAGCTTGAGATAAGCCGCGTTAACGCTGACTAAATTGCCTTGCTCGTCGGTAATGCACAAAGCGATACTAGCAGTTTCCCACAGCAGGGTTAGCAGGTTGTCTTCGGTAACGCTGGGAAAAGATGGGGAGGGTTGACGACTAGGCATGAGGTTCGTGAAGTCTGCTGTAATGCCAATACGGACAAATTGACCCGAATTCTTTCGAGTGCGGTTCCACTGAGACTAGGGCTAGCAGGGCGAACGCTGAATCGAATGCGAGTCAGGCCCTCTGTTGCTTTAGTATTCCCTAAAATTACTGAGAATTAACCTTGAAGCTGCCCATGACTCACATTCCTTCCTCCGGCTGGCACGCTCGCTTGCAACTGGGCTTTACCGATAACCAGGGCAAAACTGAATTTCATTGCGGGCAATCTCAGGCTCCCCTGAAGGTTCAGCGTCCTTTTTATCCGGAGGGAAATCGGATCTGCCACAGCGCCATTCTTCATACGGCGGGGGGTGTGGTTGGGGGCGATCGCCTTGAGATCGATCTGGATTTAGCCCCCCAAGCTCATGCGCTGGTGACAACGGTCGCGGCGAGTAAAATTTATCGCAGCTTAGGGTCAACGGCCCAGCAAGCGATCGCGATCGCCATTGCTTCCCAAGCGGTGCTAGAGTGGTTGCCTCAAGAAACAATTCTTTTCAATGGGGCTGATTTTCGCACTCAGACTCGCGTAAACTTAGCCCCCGGTGCTGTATTTCTGGGCTGGGATTTAACCCGCTTGGGCCGGACGGCACGCGGCGAACGGTTTAGCCAAGGTCAATGGCGATCGCAGCTTGAAGTTTGGCAAAATGGCCTTCCCTTGTGGATAGACCGTTCTGGACTCACTGGGGGTTCTCCCCTGCTGGAAAGTCCCTACGGTTTGGCTGGACAACCCGTAATCGGGACGCTAGTCTGGTTAGGGAAAAGCCTGGATGCGTTGGAAATGAAGGCGTTGAGGGAATTAGAAATCGTGAATTTTCATGACTTTTGTCAGGTAGGGATGACTTTTCTACCTGACGGTCTAATTTGTCGCTATCGCGGTCGCTCGACGACGGAGGCTAAACGCTGGTTTATTACGATTTGGCGTCATTTGCGCCGCCAAACCTGGGGTCTTGACACTCAACCGTCAAGATTATGGCCAGTCTAGCATCAACTTCAGTTTTAGCCTTTTTTCTACGTTTTGTCCAATTATTGATATAAACTAAAAGCAAAAATCCCAGCCAAACCCCATGCAACTTACTCCCCAAGAAAAAGACAAACTCCTAATTTTTACCGCTGCGCTTTTAGCAGAAAGACGCAAAGACAAAGGACTGAAATTAAACTATCCAGAAGCCGTATCCTATATCTCCGCAGCCATTCTCGAAGGTGCAAGAGAGGGAAGAACCGTCGCCGAACTAATGAATTATGGCACCACCCTGCTGTCGCGAGCCGATGTCATGGAAGGCATCCCCGAAATGTTACTTGAAGTGCAAGTTGAAGCCACCTTTCCCGACGGCACGAAATTAGTGACTGTTCATAACCCGATTCGCTAATTTTACCCCTTTCAACGATTGACCCAAATCAGGAGATAGCTAAGATGATTCCAGGAGAAATTATCCCCGCATCGGGTGAAATTGAGCTGAACGCGGGACGACCCATTCTAACAGTAACTGTTGCCAATACCGGCGATCGCCCGATTCAAGTCGGTTCTCACTTTCACTTCTTTGAGGTCAACGCCGCCCTCAGCTTCGACCGAGAAGCCACCAAAGGGATGCGCCTCGACATTCCCGCCGGTACCGCCGTGCGTTTTGAACCCGGAGACGAAAAACCCGTTACCCTCGTCCCCTTTGTCGGCAGCCGCCAGGTTTACGGCTTCAACGCCAGAATCAACGGTGCCTTAGACTAACGACGACTAGGGGCTTAGACCCCCTAAAGGTTAAGTCTCATAACAACTTGGGCGCAAGATGCAGCGCGATCGCGCGCTCCTTGCTATACATAGTAAGTAAGAAAGGATTCAGACCATTTTGCTCAAGCGCGACTCCACAAACTGGGATTGAGCAGAGGGCAAGCACGGGCAAAAATTAAGGGCTGTTGGAAAGAGCGGCGAACGAATTATCAGGTCGCCGCTTCCGGAGCCTGCGCGATTTTTGTCGGCTTTTAGCAACTGCAATCCGGTTTATCCCGGTCGGACTTGCAAGATCAAAATGGATTAACCTGACTGGGGCGTTGCTTCTCACACCCTTCCCCCATTCAACCCACCGATCCATGTCTAACTTGCTGCTGATTCTTGCTCGGTTGTGCCACCCGTCCTGTTTTGGGACGATTGCAATTCTCCTGTTGCTCGTCATCAAACCTGCTTGTGCCGAACCCGCACCGTCTGCTGATGCTCCCATGAATCAATCTTCAGAACAGATCGATCCGTTAAATAGTCCCTATCCGGTTCCCTGGAATTGGGTGATGGCGACCTACACTGAAGTCAGTAATACGCGAGGTACGGGAGTGCGTTACTATCGCAGTCCTTCGCTGATTTCTCCAGATGGACGGTATGCGGCCTACAGTCGCATTCAACTTCAAGTCAAGCCAGAACTCTATAATTCTCGCGTGAATAGCATCATGTTCTTAGAGAATTTAGCAACCGGAGATTTGCGCGTAATTACCGCCGCCTCTCCCCTGGCGAATAATCCCCTAACGGCAACAGAAGCCTCGCAAATGCCAGGAGCGATCGCCATTTTAATGCCCGTCGCCTGGTCAGAAGTCGGCGATCGCATTTTAGCCCGTCAATTTGAAGGCTTATTTAGTTCCTCCAACGCCTCCGATTATGCAGTGATTTGGGATCGTCAAGGCGATCGCACCCACACCCTCAGTCCGCAAGCCAACTCCTATAGCCATGCCGTCCTTTTAGGATGGAGTCAGAATAACCCCAACCGCGTTTTATTTCGGGCGGGTCATTTAGGAGATGAAAATTGGCCCTTACTCGCCGTTGATGCTACAGGCAAAACCTTAATGGCAAATGGCGATCGCCCCATGACCTTTGGACGAGTGGTGAATAATATTTGGGCAGGTCCTCAAGCGTACCGCTAAACCCCTTAGCAAACCATCAGGGAACATCTACTCCTGCCAGAGCAATCCCCAATACAATTGAGCTAGCTTTCTCTCCTCAATAATGAGCGATTTCTCTTCGGCATTGCCCGCTTTAGACTCCCTCAATCCCAAGTCTCTTTATCGTCCCATTGGCACTTGGACGGGTCGTTTAATCTTGCCATCTGCCAGCAGCCGCCACCCGGATGGCTCGGTCTGGATTGAAATTCACAACGCCGATCCTCGCTATTGCGATTGGGTCGGTAAAAGAGTGCGCCTCAAATGGATACAAACGCCTAAAATTCAAGCCTTCCTGAAGCGAGTAACTACCGATATTTACTATAGCCATGAAGTTGAACTGAGTCGCCAGCGCGGAAATCGCCATCCCGACCGTTTAAATCAGTGGAAAAAAGTCAGTCCTTTAGAATCCTTAGCGGGTGCAAGAACCGAGGATAGCGTCACCGTTTTATTAACCGATCCTCGCATTGAAACCGAACCGCAACTCGCCTTAGCGATCGCCTCAGAACCGATTCAAATTACCGGTCGCTATTACGCCCTCGTCCAAATTCTCCAACCCGAAACCCCCGGAAGCGATCGCTATTGGGTCTGTCACTACAACCCCACCCACCAACAATTTAACGGCCCCAAAGAAATCGTCCGCATTCCTCAAGTCCCTCCCGATGCACGCGGCGTTGCACGTTCCACCCCCCAAGGCATTGAACAATCGCCGCTAAATTCGCTGGGTTGGTATATTTATGGAGATTACAATGCTCAAGGACTCTTTACCGTCCAAGCCATAGAACCGCGTGCTATCTTGCGCTTAGTCCCCGATCGCACCTACACCGGACTACCCGCTTGCTTAAACTATATTACCCAAGAAAATTGGCGCAATACTCCCGACCAAAAAGGAACCGCTAATACTACCTTACTCGCCCCTTTTGGTCATTCCGCCGAAAGCGCCTTAAGCCAATGGACTGAAGGCGATACTGGCATTGTTATTCATTTGTTCGGTGGAATTGGCGGTAAGAAAGCCGAACCCAAAGCCCTCTGGGTGACAACCGGACATCTCTCCTACGGCGTCGCCAAAGTCGTTCGCTGTCCGTTAACCGATGAATTGCGCTTTGATATCCATTACTGGCAAGTTTACGGCCACAACCCCGATGATATTATTTCCGGATTAGTTAAATGGCAAAGTTATACCGGAGACTTAGAAAGAGGCTGGCTGGGTAATCGTCCCATTTCAGATATTATCGTCAAATTTCCCGCCATTACAGAAGACTACGACTTTGACGGAATCATCCTTTCTCCCTTACAAGAATTTTGCGACCAACTGCAAACCATGACCGCTCGCTATCGTACGGGAGACGGCGATGGCGCTTCAATTGTCACCCCCGCCACCTCCTGCGTACAAGACTCCAACCAGGCGCTTTACCTAACAATTAAACGCATTGAATCTGAGATTCGTTCTAACCCAGAAATGCGCCACTGGTTAAACCAAAATCCCTATTCTTCTCAGCGCTGGCGATTTGAACAATTAGCCAGTTTAGGACAATCCATCGAGCGCCATTTACGACCGATTGGCTTTTTACGTTCAGATTGGCAGCCTAGCGCCCAAGAATTAGCCGGGGTGGGTTCTTTAGAATATCCTGGACTGGTATTAGTCAAAGCCCTAACCTCTTGGCGAACCATTCTCCCGCGTCGCGCCCATGATGATATTGCTAAAATCTTGTTAAGACACGGTAGCCTGCAATGGGTTATCCGCACCAACCAAGTTGGCGGAAGCGATCCAGATATTCAACCCAGGGCAGCCAGTACGTTATTCTAGAAACAGCAAAGATCGCAGTCTCGAAGGCTTGACTTTTTAACGATTTCATGCTAAATAGATGACTTGCTATCTGCCCATTGCTACTCCCGAATTTGGGCCAGTCTGAGATATATCAAACAACAAATCTCAAAAGCGTTGTTACTAATCGCCGAACAGCTTTGAATTTTTCCTTACAGAAAATTTCAGTATCAAAATGAGCAGGAGAAAACGATCGTGAAGATCGCGATTGAACTTCCCGATGACATAGCCAATCAACTAGAACTCGTCGATGCTTCCCGCCGAGTTCTAGAACTTATCGCAGCCGATCGCTATCGTCAAGGGCATATTGGAGCCGCTGAAGTCCGACGAATACTTAACTTTTCTTCTCGTTGGGAAACCTACGAATTTCTTAAGCGCGAAAAAGCGTCTCTACCCTATACTGAAGACGATTTAGAGCAGGATATCAAAGCCATTGACAATCTTTTGACCACAGAATGATTATTGTGTCCAACACCTCCCCAATCAACTACCTGATTCTGATTGGGCAGATCGACTTGTTACCTAAATTGTTTCGGCAGATCGTCATTCCCCAGGTAGTCTATAGCGAACTATCCGATCCTGAAGCTCCAAGCCTCGTCCGAACTTGGATCGTAACTCCACCCGACTGGCTTAAAATTCAGTCTGTCAGCCAAGATTCGGATACGATCGTTGATTTGCTCGATCCTGGAGAACGTGCAGCTATTCTTCTAGCCCAAGAACTCAATGCTGACTTAGTTTTGCTAGATGACATGAAAGCACGACGCGCTGCGAAAGACAAAGGTTTGAGTATTACAGGTATCCTCGGAATTCTGGATAGAGCAGCAACTCAGAAGCTCATCGATCTACCTGCTATCGTCCAAAGCCTTCAAAACACATCTTTTTGGGCATCCGATAGCTTATTTCAAAGGCTGTTAGATAGGCACAGCTAACTCAGAATTTTTCGATAGCTACCCCAATTTTACCGAGTCGGTTGGGCAGTTGAATCGGCACCTAGGCGAAAAGAATCGAAAAAACCTTGGATGCGTTGGGACGAGTTTTGTTCTCGCTGAATCACAGCCACCATTTGATAAAGGCGTTGTTCGACTAAATAGACTCTGCCTATAGCGGTTATCCCTTCGTTCATTTGCACTTCAAATTCTCGACCTTCATAGCGATTGAGTTGAATTGGATTTTGACCAACCACCTGGCCGTTAATGCTGCGAGCAAAGCCTTCGAGAAAGCTATCAAATAGCAGTTGTCGATCGGCAGCAGAGGCGATCGCAGCTCCGGGTAAATCGCTATAGCCCACAATATAAGCAGAATCTTCAGTACGGCTGCCAAACAGGGAGGATGTCACCTGTCCTTCTGGAAGATTGACCGTTTGTTGCACGACGGGTTGGGGACTTCCAGGCATTAAGATCGAGAAGGCACCATTTGGTGAGGAAAAAGTATTCCAGTTGGATTGAGCAATTTGCAGCACTTCCTGAGCGGGTGCAGGTTTCCAACTCAGGGGAGTTGCGATCGCAGCCGTACACAAAACTAAAGCAAACAAGCGAAAGGTCTTCATAAGCCATTAAAAAGCGCATAGGTTTAACTATGCGCGAGAGAGAATTATTCAATCGCTGAGGCGTAGGTTAAAGAATCTTGCCAGAGCTTGGATAAAAAGAACTCCGTGCGATCGCTCATTGCCACTACAAAGATGCCTTCTTCCC
Source organism: Desertifilum tharense IPPAS B-1220 (assembly GCF_001746915.1). NCBI lineage: Bacteria > Bacillati > Cyanobacteriota > Cyanophyceae > Desertifilales > Desertifilaceae > Desertifilum > Desertifilum tharense. The sequence continues at coordinate 116,866 of NZ_MJGC01000110.1, read as the reverse complement.
CTTGAGGATTGCAAGTCAGCCAGGTTCCTTTCAAAGAGACTTCAATATAATCGGCATCGCAAACCGAAAACGCGATCGCTTCATCTTCGCGACGGGCTTCGAGTTGCAACTGAGCCAAGTGCGGTAAATCCGCAGGGAGCAAAAACGCCGCCGTACTCGGTTCTACCGTAAAGCGGGTTCCGGCGCGCAACGCCACCAAGACTCGCGTCGTCACCCATTCTTCCAACGGTTGCGCTAAACGTTCCAGGTAAAATCCGGTTTCTGTATAGGTCAGTTTTAACATGCTTCCGGTTAACTCCTGTTAATCCAGGTTCTGAGTTTGTTTGCGCCAAGACGGTTGGATGAATCGGCGCTTGCGGTTGGGTGCGGAGTGGCTTGTTTGCCTCAGTGGGAGTGCGATCGCTTTTTTAGCATTGCAACTCAAGTCAGCAGCAACTACATCATCCCAAGCGTGTTTTCCGCCGCGATCGCAACACTGTACGATCTTTGGAGATAAAAACAGCCCCTACTTCTGAGGCGGAGAGAAGCAGGGGCTGTAAAGAAACCTTAAAAGTTCTTTGATCCGGTTACGGTACAGGGTTAAATCTGCACCTCCTGCTTCTATCCCTAGGTCCTGCATCAAATTTGAACGGATGAGCGCGATTGAACTGCCGTAACTCGACAGGTGCAATCGAGCTGAAGTTTAAATTGATATATTCCTGTTGTAGCCCGTTTAGGTTCCCTTTAAACCAAAACTCCACACCGATATAACCTCGCTCTCCACCCCGAAGGGAGGGGAGGGTAGGAATTGGAGTGGAGAAGGGCTGTAAAAACTTCACAAGAAGAGGGTTTCCTTAATTAACACTTTGAAATTCGCTTTTAAAATACTACACTGATATTACAACCCTGTCCACTATTCGGGAGAAAAATCATGAGAACCTTACCTCGAACCTCAACCACTGAAATGGAAGTCACCAGCATCCGCTTAGAGAGAGAACTCAAAGAACAACTCAAACAACTCTCTGGCAATCAAGGGTATCAGGCGTTGGTTCGCGATATTCTGTGGAACTATGTCCAGCAGAAGTCCGCCGACTATCGACCGCAATTTGCCAGTTCGGATATTCGCGCCAGTGTAGAAGCGATCGCGCGCAAGGAGGAACGCTGCGTTCTTACCGGCGAAGTCATTCGACCCAACGAACCCATGTTATTAGGCTTTACAACCCACGGCGATCTTGTCCCCCTCAGTGTTGGCAGTTTCGGCAGGTAAATTTATAATCGGGGCGATCTTGCAAAAAAGATCGCCCCTCTCCCCAATAAAAAGGCCTAGCTTATGCAAGCTAGACCCCAGCCAGAAGAGTAGCGGACTCTGGTACCAAGACCTGAACAGAATTTTATTGATTAATCAATTCCGGCTGTAAATCTGTTTCCAGAAGCGTGACGCCCGATAAATCTGCATCCGTTAAATCAGCCCCTTGTAGATCGGCGTGGATGAGATTGGCTTCTGTTAAATCAACCCCAGTTAAATTCGCAGACTTGAGATCGGCACTATTCAAAAAAGAACTAATCATGACCGCATCTTGCAAATTAGCGCCGGTTAAATCTGCGCCTTCCAAATTCGCATTCGATAGGTCTGCCCCTGCTAGGTTAGCCCCTCTTAAATCTGCACCAATCAGGTGAGCGCCCTTAAGGTCGGCCCCGCTGAGATCGCACCCAGAGCAGAGATTGGTTTCTAACAATTGTCTGACGTGATCTGGATTTTCTGCTCTAACAGGCACCGCGACACCCAGGGTAAAAAGAAGTGCTGCTGTAGTGAGAATTTTGAATTTCATCGTTTTAGATCTCCACAACCTGTGAGTCGCAAACCTTATGAAACAGACAGCGCTGTTGCTGTGCTATTCACCACTGTGAGGGATAACGGCCTATCTGGCAGTGATGCTAAGACTAGATACGCTGCGATCTGTATCAATTACGGATGCGATCGCGATTGTCCTATCAACCCATCAGCAATAGAGGCTATCTGTATAAAATAATCATCGCTCCTTTCTCATCAGAGCGCGTCCTCCGCTTGGATAATCTTTAGAAATGAAATCTCACTCTCAAGGTTTAATATTTTACAGTCTCCTCCCCCGCAGGTCAGAAACCGAGCAAATTCATCTAATTTTTTCCGGAACTCCTTTTCTCCCTCGGAAAAGAAATATCAGTAGATGCACCCTGATCCAATCCCCTGCCACTAGGTCAGGGGATTTTTTTATCTAAGGGCGATCGCAAAAAAACCAACCCACCTGCGCGGATTGGTCCATTAGAGCAGACGATAGAACTAGGGTTGATAGGCTTGATTTTGGTCTTCACTTCCTTGGTTGCGCCGGCGATATTCATCCCGTATTTGTGCTTCTCTTTCCCCATAGAAAAAGGTCAGCAACGCAAAGCGCAATCCCGCCGTTACATCCGTTGCTTCGTGCAACAAGCTGCAAGAGAAAACCACAGCACTTCCCGTATCTGGCCGATAGAGATGAGGACCGTATTCTGGAAATCTTAAATAACCGCCTTCGTACTCTCCCGCATTTAAATTGATCGTCATTGCAAAGCGACGATGGGCCGTTCCGGCGGTGGTATTATCCCGGTGAGGGCGGAAATATCCCCCCCGGCTGGCATCGTAACCCACAATTCGGAAATCTTCAAACCGAGTCACATTAAAACAATAGGCCTTCCAAATTTCCGGCGTTACCCGTTTTCCAAATAAATAGCGAATTCGTTCCTTGGTTTCGCCGTTTTGCAAGAAATGATCGCGGCGAATTTTATGGCTATGGTCGATTAACCCAACCGTTTGACCGTTCACTTGGCGCATAAACCCCGATTCGCCATTGCCTTGGGTATGCCAAATATTGATTAAATGCTGGCAAAATTCGCGATCGAAGACGTTGGGAATCAGTAAAACGGGGGCTTGGCGCGTAATGTGGCGCGGCACTTCAGTTGCCAGTAGCGCTTGTAAATCTTCGAGCAGTTGCGACGCGTGCTGGTGCGGATCGACCGTATTGTAAACTTTGATAATTCGCAGATCGATATTCACCACAAAAGTTTGGCGCGCAACCGTTAAAGATTGATTTTGAGCATTGCCGTAGAGAATGCCGTATTCTTGGCAAAGCGCGCCCTTTGGGTCAGAGAGTAACTTAAATTGAATCTGATGCGTTTGGGCAAAATTTTGGAGGACTTCTACTGGAGTCGGGCTAACGCCAATTAGATTGACGCCAATGGCTTCGAGTTGGGGTAATAACGTCTGAATTTCTCGCGCTTGAGCGATACAGTCTGGTGTTAAAGGATTGGGGAAAAAACAGATGACCAAGGGTTTGCCCGCAAAGTCACCAATATTGAAGTATTCTCCCGTTTGTGAAGGAAGATTAAACGCAGGAATGCGATCGCCTACACTCAGACGAACGGATACAACGCTCATAAAATTAACCCAGTCTTTAAGTATCGTTGAGAAACAAAGCTATCCAGCACTCTGCAAACGCAGTTAAAAAAGCTTCGCCTTTGCTGCTGGAATTTCGCACTTTCTGTTTCATCTCTCGCAAGGCTAACAAAGAAAAATGACGGAATTATGACGAATGTTGGTTGACGATAGGCGATGATTTTGCTACAGCAAAGGGAATTCTAAGGTAAATGTGGTGCCTCGATTTACCGTAGAACTTACCCGAATTTGACCGCGATGAACCTTGACAATTTGATCGACAATCGATAGGCCCAGACCAAATCCCCCCGTTTCCGGATTGCGAGCCGAATCTACCCGATAAAAGCGTTCAAAAATATGGGGTAAATCCCCTGGCGGAATGCCAATCCCATTATCCGCAATTTCCAGGGTAGCGAAACGAACCGATGTCGAGAGTCGCAAACAAACCTGACCGCCCGCTGGCGTATACTTACAGGCATTATCGAGCAAGTTAACAATCGCCTGCCGCAATAGATCCGGATCGGCACAAATCAAGACCGGTATTAAGGGAAATTGAGTCTGCAATTGTAACTGTTGGGCTTCTAGTTTTGGGGCATAATCTACCGCTAAGTTTTCCAACCAAACCCCAAAATCGAATTGCTTGAGAACCTCTGGCGATAAATACTCTGTCGAACGCGACAAAAACAGCAGTTGATCGACAAGCTGACTCATCTCCTTCGCCGTCTTCACAATTTGCGAGAGGCGATCGCGCTGAATTTGCCCATCCCCCATCGGTAAAATTAAACCCACCTGAGCATTGCTCAAAATTGCCGATAAAGGCGATCGCAATTCGTGAGAGGCATTAGCCGTAAATCGTTGCAGATGATCGTAGGCGTTGCGGATCGGGTACATTGCTCTTCCCCCCAAATACCAACCCGTCAGGGTAATAGCACCCAACGCCACCGGGACGCCTACCGATAAGAATAATCGCATTTGGGCGATCGCCTCTTGCACCGGAGATAAAGAAATCGCCACCTGCAAATATCCAATTAAAATTTGATGATGCGTCACCGGAAACGTCACTTGACGCAATAACTCAGAACTCTCTTCCGACAGGCGAATGGTCTGAAACGTGGGTTGTTCCTCAAGCTGTTCTGAAGGAAACGCCCCCACAAACTGCACTAACTGCCCTCGCTCGTTATACCAACGGGCATAGACTAAGTTACTATCCAAAGGCAGCGAATTACTGCCTAACAGCGGCACATGTTCTAAATTTAATTCCCAATTTCCCCGATGGTAGCGATACTCAACGCTGGCTGCCATCACTTGAATTTTATCTAACAGCGCTTGGTCAAACGAGGTCAGTTGATCCTGCACTTCAATACAATAAACCGCACTCGCAAACGATACCAAAATACTCCCCATCGACCAGGTAAACCAGCGAGCTAAATTGCGGCGAGAACGATGAAACATAACTCCCTACGCTGACTGAGGCGGTGGAGAGAGGCGATAGCCTACCCCATAGATGGTTTCAATCCAATCGCTGGCTTCTACGGCTTGCAAGCGTTGGCGCAAGCGTCGGACTTGACTGGCGACTGCATTGCTTTCGGGTTCGGTTCCCCATTCCCATAAGGCTAACTCAATTTGTTCGCGAGTCAGGACTTGGTAGGGACGGCGCAAAAAATACTCTAACAATTGACTTTCGCGGCCTGAAAGTTGCACTTGGGTTTGTTGGCGTTCCACTTTCAGCGTCGTTAGGTGAAGATGCAAATTGGCAATACTCAGGGTATCGCCAATCCATTGAGGCGATCGCCGTCCCAAAGCACGCACGCGGGCCAACAATTCCACCACATCCACAGGTTTCACTAAATAATCATCGGCCCCAGCATCCAATGCCGTGACTTTATCAATGGTGGTATCTTTGGCCGTCAGCATCAAAACGGGTGCCGTTTTTCCCGCCGAGCGATATTGATGGCACAAACTCACGCCGCTAATTTTAGGGAGCATCCAATCGAGAATCAACAAATCGTAATCTTTTTGTTCAATTAACCACTGGGCGGTTTCAGCGTCGGTCACGGCATCCACGACATGGCCAACTTCTGATAAAACTAGATGAAGAGGGTCGAGTTGTGCTGGGTCATCTTCTACCAGTAAAAGTCTCATAATTCGCGTTATCGTTAACGATCGTATGTCCCAACCTCAATGGTTACAAGTTTGGCACGCTCGCTCCCAAGCGTTGGCGCGATCGCTAAAACGGTCTTGGTTGCTGGCCAGTTTAGAGTTTTGTTTGCCTCTCCCGCTATTGGGATTAGGATTTTGGGTCGGCAGTGGATGGGTGGCGCACCAGGTTCTCAGTTATAACTACCAAACCGCAGAACAACTTAGAGCCGATCCAGAAGAAGTTCTCAATTTAGCCATTGATGTCACTATTGTAAGTATTGAAGCAGAAATTAACCGCCGGGAGAACTTTACCGAGGTTCAGGTTAATACTGCCGATACCACCCTCAAGGAGTTGCGCTTTGAGTTTCCGGTGACGGAGGTGGAGGCGGTAGAAGCCGCCATTATTCAAGAGTTGGGACTCTCGCCAGAAGCCGTACAAAGGTTAGTCCGCTATCGAATCGATCGTTAAAACCATGTCTCGAATTTGGCAAGTAGATATTTATCGGTCGCCTCAAAAGAACGGACCGCCGTTCTGGGAATTGCTGATTTGCGATGCCACCCGCCAGTTGACCTATGAGGCGCGCTGTCTTCAGTCGGAGGTGAATCAAGCGTGGTTAATCTCGCAGTTGCAACAAGCGGCGGCGACTCTGCCGGAGGTGATTCAGGTGTTTCGCCCGGTTGCGTACAATCTTTTAGAAGGGGTAGGCAAGCCGTTAGGCATTGAGATTGAACCGACGCGGCAAACTCTGGCTTTAAAGCAATGGTTAATAGAACGATCTGCACCGGGTTCTTCCCCTTTAGCTTTGGATAAACCCCCCCCTTTGCCCTTACCCGAAAATCTTTGGGGCGATCGCTGGCGGTTTGCAAGTCTGGCAGCAGGCGATCTGGTTGAAGCGTTTAGCGCGCGTCCCATTCCCATTCGCCACCTACCTGAAGCGTTATTGCCCTTAAATTTAGGGTTGGCTTCTACGGTTCCGATTCCAGGTGCAGTCATTGATGGCGGCCGTCAGTCCATGCGTTTGGCGCGGTGGCTGCAAGAAGTGCGTCCAGCGGCGTTAAATTATATCCCTGGGGAACCGGATGGGTTAATTTTAGAGGCGGGATTAGTCGATCGTTGGGTGCTGGAAACGTTTAGCGATCGCCAAGTTGCGGCGGCGGGTCAAACTTTTCTCCAACGCCAACAAGCCAGTCTGGGATTGCACTTTCTCCTCGTACAACCGGACGATTCTGGCATGACTTATACCGGATTTTGGCTATTGCAACGAGAATTTTAACTGCGGGCGTTACCGCGAACCGGTGCAGCAGCAGACAGCGGTACAGAAGGCTGTATGGGAATTTCAATTACAAATTCTGTACCCTTTCCTGGCGTTGAGTTGCAGTAAAGCCTTCCTCCATGTTTTTGCGTGACAATTTGAGAACTAATCGATAGCCCTAACCCCGTTCCTTTCCCGACAGGTTTAGTCGTAAAGAAGGGATCGAACAAGTGCGATCGCGCTTCTGGAGATAATCCCGGCCCATTATCCAGAATGCGGACTTTCACCCAACCGGGTTGATAAACTTCAGTCCAAATCTGAATCTGACTGGGATTCGCCTGGATCTCTTCCGGCGCGCGCTGTTGATTTTGCTCGTCTAACGCATCAATGGCATTGCTCAAAATATTCATAAAAACCTGATTGAGTTGCCCCGGATAGCATTCCACCAACGGTAAGTTGCCATAATGCTTAACCGCTTTAATTTCAGGGTGATTTGCTGTAGCCTTCAAGCGATGCCCCAAAATCATCAACGTACTATCTAATCCCTCATGCAGATTAAACGCAGCTTGACGATTGCAATCTGTGCGCGAAAACGTCCGCAGGCTATTGCTAATACTGGCAATCCGCCCTATTCCTTCCTTCATAGAAGTCAGCAAACTGGGTAGATCTTCGCGCACAAACGCGAGATCGATGGTTTCAATATGCTGTTCGATCTCCGAATCGGGTTGGGGATACTTTGTTTGGTACAAATCAATCAGGCTCAATAAATCCTCAACATAATTGAAGGCCGGCTGTAAGTTCCCCGTCAAAAAGCCTACAGGATTATTAATTTCATGGGCAACACCTGCCACCATTTGCCCCAAAGCCGACATTTTCTCGCTATTGACCAAATGCAACTGAGATTGCTGAAGTTGTTCAAGCGCTGATGATAGTTCAACCGTGCGTTGAATCACCTGTTGCTCTAGATGTTGATTTAAATCCTGCAATTCTTGATTAAGGGTTTGCAAGCGCAAATGCACGTTAACGCGCGCTAATACTTCTTCTTGTTGGATGGGCTTCGTAATGTAATCGACGGCCCCCAATGCAAAGGCTTTCACCTTATCAGCAGTTTCGGTTAGAGCCGTCATAAAAATCACCGGAATGGCTTGAGTGGCTTGCGCCGCTTTGAGGCGACGGCAGGTTTCAAACCCGTCCATTCCCGGCATCATTACATCTAACAAAATCAAATGGGGAGTAATCGCACTCAGTTTTTCTAAAGCACTCTCTCCCGATTGAGCTAACAAAACCCGAAACCCGGCCGCCTCTAGGACATCAAATAGGACGCGGGCATTCGTGGGATTGTCTTCCACAATTAGAATTAAACTTTGCCGAGTCATGATTTCTCAGCCTCCACATAAGGTTTAACCAGTTTGAGAATAGCCTGCTCGTTCATCTCTTGAGCCAGTTGCAATATTTTGCCCGAAAAGTTGCCATAGTCGGGGTGCAATTGTTGAATTCGTCGAGCCTCTTGTTCTACAGCCCGGATATCTCCGATGCGGATGGCTGTATAAAGGGCTAATAACTCCTTAGCGGGAGGGACGATCCAAGTATTTTGAGGGGGTGTGGGGACAGCTTGAGGCGCGATCGCCGGTTCGCTACCCGGTTGGTAAATCCAGGACAGGTTTAAATACTGCCTGAGTTGAGCTAATAATTCTTCTGATTGTATCGGTTTGGGTAAGAAATCCGTGCAACCTGCCTCTTGACTTTGTTGGCGATCGCAATTGAAGACGCTAGCCGAAGAAGCAATAATCGGTAGGTCTTGGAATTGGGGAAGCAATCGCAATTGGCGAACCATTTCAAATCCATTCATCACCGGCATTGCTAAATCGGTAATCACCAGATCCGGACGAGACGCGATCGCCCTTTCAATCCCTTCTTGTCCTTGACTGGCTTCAACCATCTCAAACCCTAACGGTTCTAGCAGATTCACCAATACTGAACGATTCTCCCACCGATCGTCCACCACTAGCAATCGTTGCGTTTTACCTTCATATCCACTAATACTCTGCGTTGCGTGCGTCTGAGATTCTACCCAATCAGTTGATTGGGGGACGTTAATTTCTACCCAAAACTGACTTCCTTCTCCTAAAACGCTTTCCACTTGAATTGCAGAACCCATCATTTCTACAATTTGCTGGCTAATGGCAAGTCCTAAACCCGTTCCTTCTACCATCCGATGCTTCTCGCCCACTTGTTCAAAGGGGGTAAAGATTTTCTCAATCCAATCCGGGGACATTCCCACCCCAGTATCTTCGACTTGAAAGCGCAAGCAAACCCACGATGGGGGCGACTCAACAACCGTTGTCTTGCCACTATCCACAACTGCGCCTACCTTAAAGGTGACGCGCCCGCCCGTATCGGTAAACTTAATAGCATTGCTGAGTAAATTGATTAACACTTGGCGCAGGCGCTTTTCGTCCGCCTGGATAGCCGCCGGGAGTTTATTCAGCACTTGGTAATCAAAGACAATCTCTTTTTGCTCGGCTTTAATCCGACAAATATTCACAATGCTGTTGAGAAACGCCTGAAAGTTGAAGTCGTGGGGGAATAACTCCAGTTTTCGGGCCTCAATTTTTGCCAAATCCAGAATATCGTTAATCAGCGTCAGCAGATGAGCGCCGCATTGTTGAATAATGCTGAGACCGTCTTTTTGTTTGGCGTTAAAACCGGGTTCGCGCAACAGAATTTGAGCATAACCCAAAATCCCATTTAGGGGCGTTCTCAATTCGTGGCTCATGTTAGCGAGAAACTCGCTTTTCGCTTGATTAGCGGTATCGGCGGCGTCTTTGGCTTCTTTTAATTCGGCGGTTCGCCGTTCGACTCGCGCTTCAAGTTCGCTAAACACATCTTGCAGTTGCTTGGCCATTTGGTTAAACGATCGAGCCAAGACTTCTAACTCTTGAATCCCTTGAGTTTCAACCGTTTGATTGAGTTGACCTTGGGCGATCGCGCCAGTTGCCTGACTGAGGCGAGAAATGGGGTGGCTAATCCAGCGCGACGTAATTAAGCTGACGATACTGGCGATCGCCAACGCCAAAAGACACAAAATAATTGTATTGCGCGTATTGGCATTAATCTGTGCCATAAAATCCGCTTCCGGAACCGCCACCACAATCAACCAATTAATCCCCTCTGCCAAAGATAGCGGCGTCACCTGAAGAAATTGGCGCTGACCCTCAATCCAAAACTCAAGCTGCTGCGGTTGTTGAATCTGCTGCAAATCGCCAAAATACTGCTGCAAATGAGTTGCAGAGGCCTGAATTAAAAGATTGGGGCTATCAACCGCCATCAGCCGTCCTGCTTCCAGGGTAAAAGGATCGGTGCCATCAGAACTCCCCACCAACTCCCCAGTGCGTTCTAGGATAAAGGTTTCCCCAGACGGACTCAGTTCTAATCGATCGAGAAATTGGCTAATATGCGCCAAATTAAAAATGACACTCGCAACCCCAACAAAATTATTATTAGCGTCATAAATCGGACGAGAGGCATTAATCGCCAGACTTTTATCGGCCGAACGACTAATTGAGGGATAAATTTCTGTCCAAACGGGTTGACCTGCGGCGACAGCGGCTCGATACCAAGGACGTTCTCGCGCATCAATGCGATTACCTGTATTGGTGCTATTCAGGACTTGTTTTTGCAAATTGACTTGCTGGCTTAACCAATATCCGCCCGTTGAGTCATTGGCATACTCAATAAAGTAGCTTTCTTGACCCTCTTTGACGCGGCGAAAGATGCCGATCATATCGCCTGAAGGCAGCCCTAACCCCAGACCGCTAATGAAGTCAAAGGCGATTAAATGATCCCAGTAGACGCCCTCCACCTCTTGCACATTCTGAAAGGTCAAAGCCTCGCGGCGCATAGAGTCTACAGTCAGTTGATTAATGGTCATTGCGGTTTCTAAGCTATAGCGAACTTCGCTATCGATCCGACTGGTGACTTCATCTCGAAGCTGGCTAGCCACATCATTAACCGCTTGCTGTCCGTTCCGGATCGATAGCCATCCCGTGAGGCCGACGGCTAAGGAAATTTGTACAATGAACGGAACCACCAAAAAGAAGCGGAGTGGCAGTCCCTGGGTTTGCTGATGTATGGGAGCGTTCATAGGAAGGTTTCACAAGTTGATGAACTGCGATCGCATCTGAATCAGTGCCAACATCCGTCAGCACGGTTACTGTCACCTCCCTGATTGACTGACAAATCTGATTAAGGTTGTTGTCCGAACCGCCCTCACCCCTAGGAGAGGGAACGCTCATTGCTGATTGACTCCCTTCTCTCAATGGGAGAAGGGTTGGGGATGAGGGCAAAAAAGTTCCAGCCAGAATCAACAATCCCCGTTCAAGCATTGTGTCTTGCCAATCAATGCCAGCAAGACTCGCTATTGGCTAGTTTTCCCAACTGCGGCAAAGGTTTAACACAGAGCAGCCCAAAATGAAACTTATGGTAACAAAACCTGCTTGAGAGGAAGTGCGATCGTAAACTCAGAACCTCGTCCGGGAGCTGAAACGCAACTGAGCTGACCTTGATGTTTTTCAACAACAATTTGGTAACTAATCGCTAATCCTAACCCGGTACCCGTTCCCACAGGTTTAGTCGTAAAAAATGGATCGAATACTCGATGCAAAACTTCATCCGTCATCCCGATACCATTATCAGAAATCCGAATTTCCACTAGGCGATTGTTTGTAAACTGGGTAGAAATCCGAATTTGTCCCTTCTGACTTCTGGAGGAGGCTTTTGCGCCCAAAGCACTGCCAAAGGATTCTTCAATCGCCTCAATTGCATTGCTGAGGATATTCATAAAGACTTGATTGAGGAAACTTGCGTAACACTCAACTTTCGGAAGCGAGCCATATTCTTTAATAATCTCAATCCCCGGATGATCGGGTTTACCTTTCGTGCGGTTCTGCAAAAGAAAGAGCGTGCTATCGATGCCTTCATGAATATCAACCGATTTCATAGCAGCCTCATCAAGGCGCGAGAAATTCCGCAAGGAAATCACAATTTGACGGATGCGATCGGCTCCAATTTGCATCGAATCCAGCAGTCGAGGGAAGTCTGAGACAATAAATTCTAAATCTAATTTTTCCGTTAGCAACTGGATTTCCGGCACGGGAGAAGTAACTTTTTCCTGATAAAGGGAAAGCACATCCATCAAGCTCTGGAAGTAATCGCTAACATGGGTTAAATTACCATAGATGAAGTTAATCGGATTGTTGATTTCATGAGCAATTCCAGCCACCATTTGTCCTAGACTAGACATTTTTTCGCTTTGAATGAGCTGAGTTTGGGTGGTCTGCAATTCTCTCAGCGCGAGTTCGAGTTGAAGGGCTTGCTCTCCTAAGAGCCTATTTTTATCTTGTAGCTCTACCGTTCTTTGCGCGACTTTTTCTTCTAGCGTCCGATTATAATTTTCTAACTGCTCGTTCGCTTGAATTAAGTTTTGGCTAACGATTTCCAACTTGTCATACAAAATGGCATTTTTCAGGGAAATGGCAATCTGAGAGGAAAGGATTTTCAAAATCTCTAGTCTCTCGCTGGTAAATACCCCATTGGCGATGTCATTTTCTAAATAAATAATCCCAATCAACTTTCCTTGATTAATGACAGGCGAACAAAGAATAGAGGTATTTTGATTGGCTAAAAGGTAAGGATCGTTAGAAAATCGTCCTGACTGAGCGGCATTATTCAACACCACCACTTCTTGAGTAATGGCTACATAGTTAATGGCTGAAATCGGTAACAAATGGCTATCTTCAACGGGGATGTTTAAGCCAACAACCACTTCATTTTTCTTCACGTCGCCTGTCGCTTCGATCGCAAGCTGTCCATTTTTTTCTAAGATCAGACAGCTTGCGGTAGCGCCAGCATTTTCCATCAAGATTTTTAGTAATTTGTCGAGAAGCTTGTCTAAAACAATTTCTTCAGCTAAGGCGAGCGATGCTTTGTTGATCGTGGATAAGTCTAAAACAATGGCACTTCCGCCAGTCGTTGAGGTTCTGGTTTTATAAACATCGAGATAAATCGACTCGTGGTTTAAAATTTCCTCAAAAATGACTGCATATCTAGCTTCTAAATCTTTGGCTTTGGCTTTGGCTCCCCAATGGATATATCCGTAATAAGCTTGGGTGAGATAGATTTGAGCAAACTTGTGTCTACCAATTGAGAAGTAAAACTCGGCGGCTAGTTCTGAGGCGAGTGCTTCTTCTTGAACGTAACCCTGCTTCTTAGCGTTGGCGATCGCTCTATCATAATAGTCCATCGCTTCTAGGGGGCGTCCCAAGACGCGAGCTTTCTCGGCTTCCACTAGCTCATATTTGTGTTTAAAGTTAGCCGCCGCAGAACTCGCCCATCTTTCCATCAGTTGTTGATTTTCATTCACAATCTGGAGATACTGCTGCTGTTCGGCTTCAGTGGCTTGAGGATAGCAAGCTAGGAGAGACAAAGAATAGTAAAAGTTATGCGCGACATAAACAACCATCCCCAAGACGCTAGCGGCGTGTTCGGCTGCTAAACCTGCTGCTTCAATCGCATCTTGCGGTTTTTTGAATAAATACAGCAGAATGGTTTTCGACAGATAAGTAACGAATAGTAAAATTCTGTTGTTAGTTTCAACAAAAAGTGGTAACGTTTCGTTCTCATTGAAGCTTTCACCCACCAACTCAAACTTGCGATCGCCTCCTTCTTGAAGGTTGAGCGTCATTTGGTGCAGAATTGGGATGTAATAGATTGCATAATCCTGCTTAATCTTGAGCGCTAAATCAATATACTGCCGTTGTTGTTGCTCAACGAGATCTAAGCGCTTCCCTGCTAAAAACAAGCTAGCACAGTAAGCTGTAGCGCTATAGCCAGCATATTCTATATCACCAGTTTCTATGCCATTTTGCATACTTTCCTGGAAAGGTTGAAAGACCTGGTTGATATGCTCTTTCCAATGCCGAATTAAACCATTAAAAAGGTTATAAACCTTACATTTGAGAAAATTAGCCTCAAAGCGATCGAGTAACTTTAAAGCAAGCTGGCTCGCATGATAGGCTTTCTCAACATCGCCGCAACTATTGCACGCAATTACCCCATAAAAGGCATACGCAAAGGCAGTCAAAGCAGAATAACCATACTGCGTTGAAAGCTCAATTTGAGCCAAAACAATCAACGGCACAATTTCCGGCTTGGCGGTATACGCGGGAGACGTGATGCTTGTTAATATCCGTAACGCTGCTAACTGATACGGATCGGTCATTTCTGGAGTATTCTCTACCTCCATCAGAGAGGGAAGCTGAATGGCAAAACTATTCTCGTCAACTTCAGTCGCCAGCGAAACCCCTAACATTTCCAGCACTTGCAAACCCGTATCAATGGATTTGAGCATCTGATTTTGAGCCATATAGAACTGAATTTGCAGTTCGTATATTTTCACTCTTTCTAGAAGAGTATGGGCGCGTTGTAAAACGACTTCCGATAAAAAGGCTGACTGAGCATAATCAGTATTTAAATATTCTGCTTCTACAGCTTCAGTATGGAGTTCAAGGGTTAGCTCATAATTCCTTTCCCAACTCTCTTCGGGAAGCAGTCCTAACCCAATGCGAAGCTGTTTAGCAGCCGCGTCATAAGCTGAGGCTGCTTTGGCTTTTCGACCTGCAATTAAGCTTAACTGAGCAATTCTTTGTTTTTCTTCCGCTACCGTAATCTGTTCTAATCCCACATTAAACTGATTTACAATATCAAAAATATTGTCTTCAAGCTTTTCTGGGGGAGTATTCTCTAATAACAGTTGACCAATTTTCAGGTGAGTAATTTGCTTGTCGGTATCAGGAATCAGAGAATAAGCAGCTTGTTGAACGCGATCGTGGAGAAATTTGTAGGAGATTTGATGAGAAATTGCCAGGGAAGAACCCGTTTGAGCGTAACCGGCTAAAAATTCTTCATCACTAACAATTAAAGGGATTTTACAAGCTGTTTTTCCAACGGGCAAAATTAAGCCTGCTTGCAAGCCTTCCCATAAATAAGTAACCGCCTCATTCGGAGATTCTTCGCTGACAATCGACAGCACTTCTAAGTTAAATTGGTTGCCAATACAAGCTGCCAATTTTAATATTCTCTGAGTCTTTTCAGGGAGTTTTTGAATATTTCTAGCAATCAAATCAACAACATTATAGTCTGCAATACCCATCGATTGAATGTTGTTAATATCCCATTGCCATTGACCTGTTTCAAAGTTAAAATAAAGTAATTTTTCTGCGTAGAGTGAAGTTAAGAGCTGAGTTAAAAAGAAGGGATTTCCTTGAGTTTTGTTAAAAACCAACTCAACCAGCAGTTGCCATTGTTCTGTTTCTTGACCGTTAGTGGCAATCTCCAGAGGATTGAAGCCTAACGAGGCAATTCTTCCCCCTAAAGTGTCGCTCATCAACTGGTGAACTGTACTCAGTCCCAATGGTTGCAGAACAATATTCCCAATCTGAACGCCAGCCTCTTGAATCTGCTCTAGCGTTTGCATGAATGGGTGGGTGGGACTGACTTCATTATCTCGATAGGCCCCAATCATCAGTAAATATTGACTGCTGAGATCGGTCAACAGAAGTTGAATTAACTTCAATGAGGCTGAGTCTGCCCATTGTAAATCATCTAAAAATAAAACGAGCGGGTGAGCTTGTTCTGTAAAGATGTGAATAAACTGTTTAAAGACCAGGTTAAACCGATTTTGAGCTTCGGTGGCTCCTAGTTGGGGAATTTCGGGTTTTTCGCCAACAATGAGTTCGAGTTCGGGAATGACATCAATAATAACTCGAATGTTTTGCCCTAAAGTCTGTAAGATTTTTTGCTTCCAGAGGCTAATTCGTTCGGGACTTTCGGTCAACAGTTGACGAATGAGTTCTTGAAAGGCTTGAATTAAGGCTGAATAGGGAATATTGCGCTGCAATTGATCGAATTTACCAGAGGTAAAATAGCCCCGAACTGCAACAATCGGTTTATGAACTTCATAAACTAAGCAAGATTTACCTATCCCTGAGTAACCAGAAACGAGCATCATTTCTGCTGTTCCGGCGCTGACTCGATTGAACGCTTCCATCAGGGTTGCAACTTGAGTTTCGCGTCCGTAGAGTTTTTGGGGAATCAAAAATTGACCCGACTTATCGCGCTGACCTGGAATAAAGTCTGAAATTTGTCCCGTTTGTTCGAGTTGTCTGAGACATTCTTCGAGATCGACTTTTAAACCGTAGGCGCTTTGATAGCGGTCTTCAGCCATTTTTGCCAGCAGTTTCATGATGATATCAGAAACTGTTTTGGGAATGAAGCGAGGTTGCGCGATCGCAGTCACCGTTGCTGCAACCCGACTGAGTTCCCGGTACTGGGTTTGCACGACTTCATGGGGAGGAACGGGCTGTTTGGCAATGTGACAGTGAACGAGTTCCATTGGATCTTGCGACTTGAAGGGTAACTCGCCGCACAAGATTTCATACAGGGTGACGCCTAGCGAATAGAAGTCCGTTCGATAGTCTAGGGAACGATTCATTCGACCTGTTTGTTCGGGCGATAGGTAAACAATCGTTCCTTCAATTAAGGTGGGATGGCTGAGGGTTTGGGTTTCTCTAGATAAGCGCGTGGCGATGCTAAAGTCTGTAATTTTAACTTGCAGCGTTTCTGGATTGATAATAATGTTGGTCGGCTTGATATCTTTATGAATAACTTTGCAGTCGTGGAGCTTGCCTAATGTGTCAGCTAGCTGAATTGCAATTCTCAAAAACTCTTTGAGATCCAGTTGGCGATCGCGCAGAAAAACATTGAGCGGTTTTCCTCTGGAGTCTTCTAAAATCAATGCCAAGCTGTTGTTATAAGGTTCTAACCCGTAAGGTTTAACAATCCCCTCAAGATTCAGCGATCGCGCCATTTCATATTCATGCCGCAGTTGCATGATTTCTTCAAGGGATGGATAGCTAGCTCTCAGACATTTAATGACAACAGTATGAGGCGCGTGTTTGCTCTGAGCGCGATAAATAACGGTGCTTAAACCTTCGCCAATTTTCTCAACAAACCTATAATTGTCTTGAATTGCCATAAACTTTTTACCCCTCATCCCGCGATCGCGATCCTTGAAAAAATGTAACGCTTGAAACTAAAATTTGTAATATCTTAAGTTGTTTTCTAGTATTTTTAGGTTACAACAAGACCTTATAACAATTTCCTATTATATAGTGGAAAAAATAAATTGGAATCTGTATTTTCCACAGTCCCTCAGTTCCCAATAAAAAAATCCGACCTTCTCAAAAGTCGGATTTCCAGGTTCCCTGTAAACGGTACAACCTTTTATTCTCCAGATGTTTGAGGTTTTGGCGCTTCATTACGGAACAGCACGATCGCGATCGCGGCTAGGACTAACTGAGCCGTACTAAAAATAGCCAAACTATCATCAAATCCCCACCGTAATAACTCCCCAAAAGCCAAACTTCCGACGCCAAAGCCTGTAAACAAAGTAAACACCTTTAGCCCCATCGTTTGCCCCAAACTATCTTTTCCCCCCAAATTTGTAACAATTCCAGCAAATAACGGCTGCGTTAAGTCATATCCCAGAGATAGCACCAAGATGCAAGCTGTGGTCATCCATAGCGGAATCTGAAAAATCATCACAGCCGCCGCTGCTGCCGAAATTGCCAGCCCCGGTGGAATTAACCACCGTCTTCCCCAACGGTCTGCCAACCGCCCAATCAGCGGGCTGAACAGCAACCCCGGCACCCCATAGCCAAAAATGGCAAAGCCAATGCCAATGTCGCTGAGTTCGTAGCGGCGAGTTAAATAGAGACCCAACCAGGTATAAACGCCGGAATGAAAGACGCCGTTAAAAAAGACATAAGCATAGGTGCGCTGACCGCGAAAGCTGGCTAACACGCTACGGTATCCTGCAAATATACTAGAAATTGTGGGTAACTCAACCCTCTCTGGCGTGTCAAACAAGGCCGCATAGCGAGATAAGCGCCAGAGGATGATTGCCATTGCCACCGCCGTTCCAATAAATAAAGACTGCCAGCGCACAAAGGGTTCTAACAGCGCGCCTCCTGCCGAACCCAAGGCCATTCCCCCTTCCATGCAGGCAAACACAAACCCCAACAGCTTGCCGCGTTCGCGAAACGGAAACAAGTCACCAATTAAAGCAAAGGTGAGGGGAATGACGCCGCTTGCCCCTAAGCCCGTTAGGAGTCGCCAGAGGGTCATTTGAAAGGCATCTTGCGCGGTTGCCGTGAGGGCCGTGCAAAGGACAAAAATAATTAGAGACAGCCGAATGACGTGCCAGCGACCGAAGGCATCCGATAGCAAACCGTAAAATAGGGCGGCTAGGGCGTAGGCCATCAGATAAGCCGGGACAATTAAACCCACCTCTTGTTCGGCGACTTGGAAAATCGTTGCCAGACGGGGAATTAAGGGCGCAATCATATAGCCCTGGAAAAAGATTAAGCCTGCGGCTAGGGCTAACCAAAGAAAAAGCCGATGATGCTGTTGCAGCCGCCTTTGGAGATTTGCGTCTTCAGTATGCGTTGTCATGAGTTCTTTGAGTGGCTACATTATGCAAATATTGCATAAATTGATATCGATTCGCTATGGCTGGCGTTTCGACCTGTTGGAAACCAACAGCTTTGCGCTGTTAGAAAGCCTAACGGGTGAAATGGCGGTCAACGGCTTGGCTGATATTCTCAATAAATAATGCAAATATCGCATGAGACAAACTGCACCCCAGAAGGCATGGGGCTGATATTGTTGAAAAACGCAGTGTTATTGAACGCTAGAGAACGCCTTGTCTACTCTGAAGTCACAATTGGATGGTTGGTCGCTTGACGATCGCGATCCAGAATTTATCAAAGCTTGGTTGCCGATTGGCGAATGGTTCTACCGCTATTATTTCCGCGTCACCACCAAAGGCTGGCACCATATTCCTCAACAGGGGAAGGTTTTACTGGTCGGTTCCCACAATGGGGGGATGGCTTCGCCGGATACTTCAATGTTTATGGTGGATTGGTTTCGTCGTTTCGGCATTCATCGTCCGACCTATGCCTTGATGCATCCGGCGGCGTGGACGATTCCCCAATTAGCCCATCTGGGGGTCAAATCGGGGGCGATTATGGCGCATCCTAAAATGGCGATCGCAGCCTTGCATCGAGATGCCGCCGTTTTAGTCTATCCCGGCGGGGCCGAAGATATGTTTCGTCCCCATTCCCAGCGCCACCAAATCCATTTAGCCGGACGCAAAGGCTTTATTAAGCTAGCCTTGCGCGAACGCGTCCCAATTGTGCCGTTGGTGTCCCTGGGGGCCCACGATACGCTGATTATTCTGGGCGATCTGTACGATCCGCTCAAACAACTTCAGCAATGGGGGGTTCTCAATAGCTTGGGCGTTGATATTGGGGTTTTTCCCATCTATCTAGGTTTACCTTGGGGTTTAGGAATTGGTCCAATTCCCAACTTTCCTTTACCTGCGCCGATTCAAACGCGGGTGGGTGCGCCGATTATTTTTGAGCGCTATGGGCGGGAAGCGGCGTGCGATCGCGTCTACGTGGATGCTTGCTATCAGCGGGTTCTCAACGAGATGCAGCAAGAACTCGATGTCTTAGTTATGGAAGCCGAACAGCAATGATAAAGTGAAAAGGCTATAGGGAGCTATTGCAGGTTCAGCCCATGAGTAAAGTGATTCGCGGTTCGATTTTCGTAGTCGATGACAATATTGATACCGATCAGATTATCCCCGCCGAGTATCTGACGTTAGTGCCATCCAAGCCTGAAGAATACGAGAAATTAGGCAGTTATGCGTTAATTGGCTTACCGGATCGCTACGGTCGGTTTATTGCTGAAGGGGAAATTAAAACCCGCTACCCGATTATTATTGCTGGGGAAAACTTTGGTTGCGGTTCTTCGCGCGAACACGCACCGATTGCATTAGGCGCATCTGGGGTGGAAGCGGTGGTCGCTCAATCCTATGCTCGCATCTTTTTCCGCAACTGTTCGGCAACGGGCGAATTATATCCGTGGGAGTCTGTCGAACGCCTGTGCGACCTCTTTGAAACCGGGCAAGAGGTGAGTATTGATTTTGAAGCGAATCAACTCACCAATCATACCCTAGGCAAGACCTACGAACTCAAGTCGCTGGGCGAAGTGGGGCCGGTGATTGATGCGGGGGGAATTTTCGCCTATGCCCGACAAACCGGAATGATTTCGCGCGCTTAGATTCGCTTGGAATCGCGCTACCATTGATTGCAAGGCTTCAATCCTATTTAACGATTTCATTTCTATGCTGCTTAAGTCTACAACCCGTCACATCCATATCTTTACGGCTGAGATTGCCAATAACGAGTTAAATCCCAGCGAGGATCTTCTGACACTGGATGTTGACCCGGATAATGAATTGCTGTGGAACGATGAAGCGTTGCAGCAGGTTTACCGTAAGTTTGATGAGTTGGTCGCAGCTTACGAAGGTGAAGATTTGAACGAGTATAATTTGCGACGAATTGGTTCGGACTTAGAGCATTTTGTGCGATCGCTCTTACAGCAAGGGCAAATTAGCTATAACCTCAACAGTCGCGTTCGCAACTACAGTATGGGTTTACCCCAAGTGGATGTGTCGGCGAACAGCTAAGACTCAGAGTTTGTCCCGATTATCAAAGGTCAGTAAGCAACTACACTTACTGACCTTTGTTCTATTTATAAACTTGATGCCCGCTGAAGGACAATCGGATTAAGACCAGACGCGATCGCCATTTTCATCAACGCGGGCTTGGCGAATCACATCAGAAATTTCTTCAGCATCCTTGACATGGTGTAAAAGCTTTTTCTCGCCGTCGGGTTCTTCAACCTCAAAGTAAGCCGGGACTTCGATATGATCGCCTGTAATATCTGGAGCATCTACTGCGAGTTGCTGCTTCTTCTCCTCATAGGACTTGCGATCGTCGATGCGATCGCCTGGGTTAGTGGCTTCAACGCCGCTTTCGGGTTGCTTGGGAGAATCAGTCGCTTGAGTATCGCGGTGGAGTTCTTTAATATTTTCATCCATAACTTTAGTCCACTTAAATTTTATACGTGTTTGATTGCTACTATTCATGATAAAAACTAAGCCCAATCGTAGCCTCTTTCTAGAGGAAGAACTTAGAAATAGATACATTATCAATCTTTCTTAGATCTGTAACCCTCTTGAGAGAGAGCGATCGGCTTTCAATATTTAATCAGGGTTTAAGACAAAGCAGCGCTCAGGAGACAATAGAGTCTCAGCGCGTTTGAGTCAATCGTGTTGGCTATCTCCCCTATTGACGATTTGCAAATTAACCGAAAAGATGGGTAAGTTCTGTGCAGTCCGATTGTTCCTCTTCCTCACTTACTAACCCCTAATTTGGATGATGCCGCAACTTCCCCGCTCGCAAGCGGTGACGCCTCAAGAAAGCCTGTCGCCCGGTGAAGATCGTCGAGCCATTATCGAAGACTTATTGAGACTTGTCCGCCACATTTGCCAAACACCAGTCGCCTTACTGCATTTGCAGGATCGCGAATGGTTTCAGTTTCCCGCCGTCACAGATGAACTAGGGGAACTCGCCCAACGCCTGGTTGAAAACACCCCCATCGATCGCTTGAGGGCTAGCAACCTAGCAGGAGGTAACATCCTGCAATTCATCGTCCGCCTGCCCTTACTGGACGATCGCCATCAGCCATTGGGCGAAATCGTGGCTTGCGATCGCATTCCCCACGCCTGGGAACCCGAACAAGCAGAACTCCTGCAAACCCTAGCTAGACAAGCCTCGCGCCAACTGCATCCCCCCCAACTGCTAGCCCGCGCCGCCCAAGTGAACCCCCATCCCATTGTTGCCTGTAACGCCAGCGGAGAAGCGATCGCCCTCAACCAAGCCGCCCAAACCCTCAGCCAGCAACTCAATATCGAGATTGCCCAACTGTTCCCTCGGTTTCACATCCAACTCGTACAAGCCTGTCTAGCCAGCCAACAATATCGCGAACGCATCGAAGTCAGCTTTAACCAACGCACCTTTCGCTGGCTGTACCAACCCTGCAACCGTACAGAAATTGTCTACCTCTACGGCCACGAAATCACCGACTACAAACAATCAGAAGCCAAGCTGCTGCACGAAGCCCTCCACGACGAACTCACCGGCTTGCCCAACCGCACCTTATTCATGGAACGCCTCAAGCAAGCCGTCGAACAGAACCAGCGTTACGCCCGAACCGCCCACAAATCCTATCCCTTCGCCCTGCTCTTTCTAGACCTCGATCGATTTAAATTAATCAACGATAGTCTAGGTCATCTAGTGGGCGATCAACTGCTACAAATGATTGCCCGCCGCCTAGAAAGCGCCATTCTACCGCGCAACATTGGCATCAATGGGGCAAACGATACCGTTGCTCGACTCGGCGGCGATGAATTTGCCATTCTCCTCGATCGCCTGCACGATAGAAATGAAGCGATCGCGATCGCCGAACGCCTGCACGAACTCTTCCGTTCGCCCTTCCACCTGTATGGCAGCCCTCTCGCCGAGTCGGAAACCCCCTCGCGCACCTTTCACGAAGTCTTCACTACCGTTAGCATTGGCATCACCTTTCCCTCCCCCCGCACCTCCCAACCCGAAACCCTCCTGCGAGATGCCGATATTGCCCTCTACCGCGCCAAAGCCCAAGGCAGAGGGCGTCACGAAGTCTTTGACGCCACCATGCACGCCAGCACCATCGCCCTTTTGCAACTCGAAAACGATCTGCGACGGGCTGTACAGCGTCAGGAATTCCAAGTCTACTATCAACCCATTATTGCCCTCGACACGGGTCGGATTGCCGGGTTTGAAGCCTTAGTTCGCTGGCATCATCCCGAACGAGGGTTTGTCTCGCCCAGCGAGTTTATCACGACAACCGAAGAAACCGGCCTAATTATTCCCTTGGGCGCTTGGGTGCTGCGTCAAGCGTGCTTGCAACTGCAACAATGGCAGACAGAGTTTGCCACCTATCCCCCCTTAACCATGAGCGTGAATATTTCTAGCACGCAACTCTCTCATCCTGACTTTAGCGAACAAGTCAGCCAGATTTTGCAAGAGGTGGCACTCGAACCGGGTAGCTTAAAGCTAGAGATTACCGAAAGCGTTTTGATGGAGAATGCCGACGCAGCGGCAAGTTTGCTAGAACAGTTACGCGCCCAGACGATTCACCTCTGCATTGATGATTTTGGTACGGGTTACTCTTCGCTATCGTATTTACAGCGCTTTCCGATCAATATGCTGAAGGTGGATAAGTCGTTTGTAACGAATTTAGGGGTAGATGAAGAAAGTTCGGAAATTGTCCGAGCCATTATTTCCCTAGGCAATAATTTAGGGATGTACGTGACGGCTGAAGGCGTGGAAACTGAAGAACAGTTAGTACAGCTTTGGGCGTTACATTGCGACTATGGGCAAGGCTATTTATTCTCTAAGCCGCTAAAAAGCGAGGATGCGAGGGCTTTGCTGGAAGCCTCGCCCCAATGGTAAGTCTCAATCCGTTGCAGAGGGACGTTGAATCAGCAGTTGAATGGCTAAGGCGACTAAGCCGAGGGTAGCCACTGCAAAAATCCCCGTTCCTAAAAAGCCCATGCCAATCACCAAAGTCCGAACGGCAGCCGCTAAATTAATCGTAAGCGGATTATCGGAGTGAATGGGTTTGTTGGCAAAGGTTTGCACAATTGAACCCGTTAGCCAGTATAAAGCGGTGGCGATCGCGCCGCTAATGACAGCCCCGGTTAAACACCGCAAGGGGGTTGCCTTTTGGGGAGATTGAGGTTGGGGGGATAAGTTTGGATCGGACATTTTGGATTAACCTAAACAAACGTTGCTTTCAACCCGCCAGCGTTCCCAAGCGAATCCCTGTGGGTGAAAACTGGGCTATCCATAAGTCTAGATCGGGATTGGGTAAGGCTTGTCTTACGGTTTGTTGCACGATTTCGGCTTGGGCGCGAGACTCGGTTAAGCCAAACACCGTCGAACCCGAACCCGACATCAGCGCCCCCAAAACGCCCGCCGCTTGCATGGCGTCTCGCAGGGCGACTAATTCCGGATATTGGGGAAAAACGATCTTTTCAAAGTCGTTATGGAGTTCTTGTCCAATTTTCAGGCTATCTTTATGGGCGATCGCGCTCACCATTGGGCCAGAATGGACTTGATAATGGGCAGTTTGCAGACCTTGCGGATCGCGGATATAGCGATCGCTATACTGTTGTCTATAGGTAGAATAGGCCCAAGCCGTAGATACGGAAATCGACCGATATTTCCCCAACACGACATACAGCGAGTCTAAGTCAGGTAGCGGCGATAGCTGTTCCCCTCGTCCCGTCACTAAGGCGGTTCCCCCCATAATACAAAAGGGGACATCCGATCCTAAACTTTCCCCTAGGGTTTGTAACTCTCCTTGGGTGAGGCCTAACTGCCACATTAAGTTTAAACCGGACAACACCGCCGCCGCATCGGTCGATCCGCCCGCTAACCCCGCCCCCATTGGGATGCGCTTGTGGATGGTAATTTCTACCCCACCATATTGGGCTGCGGCTTCAGGAAACTGCTGTTGGATTAACACCGCTGCCCGATACGCCAAATTGGTAGAGTCTACAGGCACATCTGGGCGATCGCAGTGAACCACAATTCTATCGGAACTTAGGGGACGCAAATCAATTTGATCGGCAAGATCTACGCTTTGCATCACCATTGCTAATTGATGATACCCGTCAGGGCGATCGCCGAGGATCTCTAAATACAGATTAATTTTTGCCGCAGCCAAAAGCGAGTAAGAACGCATAGGGATTGCACAGTCAGCGTTTCTATAATCTTTCAATTGTACGGGCTTGCTCGGACAATTGGGCCTGTCGCTGTCCTTGCGATCGCGCTTGACGAGTATACAAGCCCAAAGGCGTACTCAGCAAATCGACAAACGTTGCTTTTCCCAAAACCGTTTTTAGGGTATTGATGGGTAATTCTTTGATCGCCCAACGGCTAAAACGGCGAATATAGTCCTGTAGCGATAATTCTGGCATCAACTCAACGCCATGCAATTCGTGTAAATAGCGGTTAGAACGTCCATATCGCTGCCATTGACTGCGAAGTTCCTCTAGGGTTTGGCGATGGCGATGGCGAATAATGGCATTGGGGGCAAATTCAATTTGCCACTCTGTCTGTTGGAGGATGCGCCAACAGATATCGGCGTCTCCCCCCGTGGTGAGGTACGGGCGAAATAAACCCACCTGGTTAAAGGCTTGACGGCGCACGGCTAAGTTGGCAGTCTGACCGTAGGGACAAAAGGGATGGGCGAGGGTATGCTTTTGAGAGAGGGTTTCCTGGGCGTCTGCATATTGTTCTAAGAGGCTATTTCCAGGGAAAGCCAGAATTTCTCCTGCAACTATGCCAATTTGGGGTTGAGAAAACGGCGCAACCAAGTTTTCTAACCAATCAGGCTGCGGCCGACAATCTGCGTCGGTAAACGCTAAAATTTCTCCAGTCGCGGCTTTAATTCCGGTATTGCGGGCGGCGTAGGAACTTTGAATCTCGTTCTCGCTTTTGACTTGCAGGTTAGGAATTTGCTCGGCGCTGTCTTTGAGGATTGCCAAGGTGCGATCGCGGCTGGCATTATCTACAATAATCAACTCGGTGCGATCGGCGGGGTAAGATTGCGATCGCAAACCTGCCAACAGTTCCGGTAAGTCAGCCTCACCATTATAAATCGGTACAATTACTGAAACTTGGACGTTAGACATCACAGCGATCGCAACCCAAGTGAAAAGTTCTGAGTCGAAAACCAGTCAGGTTAATTTTGTGCTGGTCTTAACCGTTATAGCTACTCCGATATACTAACCGTCACCAAATCTATCTATCAATAATCTATGCCAAAAATCATTATCGGGGTTATGGGGCCGGGGAAGGGCGCAACGCCCCAAGATTTAGAAAACGCCTGGGAATTGGGAAAACAAATTGCCCAACAGGGATGGGTTTTACTGACGGGAGGGCGTAATGTCGGCGTGATGGATGCGGCTAGTCGCGGTGCTAAGTCAAAACAGGGTTTAACGATTGGTATTTTACCAAACGGCGATCGCGCTTCAGTCTCGGAGGCGGTAGATATTGCGATCGTCACCGATCTGGGCAATGCTCGCAATAATATCAATATTCTCTCTTGCGATGGGATTGTGGCTTGCGGAATGGGGGCGGGTACGGCTTCGGAGGTGGCTTTGGCGATTAAAAGCCAAAAGCGGGTGATTTTGCTAGGATGCGATCGCGAAACTCAAGTCTTTTTTAGCAAACTTGCGCCTACAGGCATTCAAGTCGTTGAAACGGTTGAAAGCGCGATCGCTCTCCTGCAACAATGGGTTTCAGTCTAATGCAACAATATCGGCAGAATCTTCCGCCAAGCCAATAGGCTAAAAAGAACCATCCAAGAGATCAGCCACAATAAAGATAAAGGCCAGTATTCCGGCAATCCCAAGGGCCAGCGTAACAAGTCTACCAGAGAAGCCAGCGGCAAAATTCCGGCAATTTTACCTACTAAAGGCGGTAAGGTTTCCCTGGGAAAGTAGGTTCCGCAAATCGTAAACATGGGCACCACAAACAGGAAGATGGGAATATTAATATGGTCAATCTTTTGCACGCAGCCAGCCGTTAATAAACCGCAGGCACTAAAGACTAAGCTACCCAAGATAATTAAGGGTAAAGAAATCAACAAGTTCCAACCCGAATACAGCCCCCAGATAACAGCCACAACTCCTGTTAATAATCCGGCAATAATCCCTTTAGTCGCTGCCCAAAACCAATCGCCCAGAAAAACCTCAGTATAACTCAGAGGGGCAGTTAATAAGGCTTGCCAAGTTTTTTGAAAACTTAAGCGGATAAAGCTGCCAAAAGCCCCTTCAAAAAAAGATTGAAATAACACGCCAACCGCCATCATTCCCGGCGCAATAAAAGCCAAATAACTAATCGTTTCTCCTTCATAAACAACATCGCCAATTAAAGGCGTTAACCCATAACCGAAAGCCACTAAATAAATAATCGGTTCGGAAATAGGGGGCAAACAACTAAATAGCCAGTTACTTTGATAAACCTTGGCATGACGATGCCAAACTGAATAGATGCCCCAAAGGGTGACAGATTTTCCTTTCATAACTGTTAGGATTGAGTAAAACTTAAAGGATGCGATCGCACTGGACGCTAAATTCAGGAAAAGCTTGCAGCGTCAGGGTTTGATTGGGCTGACAAATCTGAATTTCTTGATAACCTTGAGCCGTTGGTTGACGGTAGACTTCAATACAATTCTGGTTTAAATTAATGAGCCAAACTTCGACAATTCCGGTTCTAGCATAAAGGGGGATTTTGAGATTGCGATCGCTATCAACGGGGGTATCGGTAACTTCAACAATCAGTAAAACATCTTCTGGTTGAGGGTGTTCGCTTTCATAGAGATCGTCACGCAACCTGAGCAAAGCAATATCCGGCTGAGGTAACGAAAAAGGTTCTAATTCTACTGGATGTTGAGCATCAATTAAAACGCGATCGCTCAAGGTATCTGAAAAGAGTCTAATTAAGCGTCTAACACAAGCCGCATGACGGGTTCCAATAGCAGCCATTTGGATAATTTCTCCTTCAATGAGTTCAACGCGATCGCGCTCGGTTAAAATACCGACATCTGCCATACGTTGAAACTCATCAACGGTAAATAATCGCGTCATAACGCTTAAACTCCTGACAGCGAGTGCGACTTAAGGCTGGGCTAAAGATTCGCCAGTGAGTCGGAGAAAAACATCCTCTAAATTCGTTGGGCGACGAGAAAGAGAAGGCGCATTTAAATGCGTTAGTTGTTCCCAAATCGCATTATCGGGTAAACCTAATAAATAGCCACTGCCAAAAGAGCGATACCAAGTTTGATATTGACTGGCAAGTTGCTGTAACTGCTGTTCGTCAACGCCTTCAACTTCTATAACTTCCTTACCTACCGTACGTTCAATCAATTCGGTAGGCGTCCCCTCATCTACCACTCGCCCATGTTGCATCAACAATAGGCGATCGCACAAGCGTTGCGCCTCATCCATGTAATGAGTCGTCAGCAACACGCCTGCACCCCCCTGTTTGAGTTGCGTCACCAGTTTCCAAAAGTCCTGACGCGCATCGGGATCGAGTCCTGTTGTCGGTTCATCCAAAAAGATAATCGAGGGTTGATTAATAAGCGCTCTAGCCAGCACTAAACGCCGCTTCATGCCCCCTGAAAGCTCATCTACCTGATTTTTGGCATAATCTTGTAAATTCACCTGAGCAAGCAGCTCGCTGGCTCTAGCACGGGCCGCATTTCCGGTAATCCGGTAGTGATGGGCAAAGTGTAAAAGGTTTTCAAAAACGGTAAAGTCTGGATCGAGGTTATCTTCCTGGGTGACAATTCCCAAGTAAGAACGGGCTTCGCGTCCTTGATTTTGCACTTGGTAATCGCCAATTTGCACAAACCCTCGCGTGGGAAGCACGGAACCGTAAAGCATCCCCACAGTCGTTGTCTTGCCTGCACCATTGGGGCCGAGTACGCCGAGAACTTCCCCAGGATTTAGAGTAAAGCTAACACCCTGGACGACTGTGCGATCGCCATATTCCTTCCACAAATCGTAGGCGACAAGGGAGATAGGTTGGGTTTGGGGCTGTCTCAATCGGGTCTGCATAGCTGGGGAGAAATGTGCAATATCTCATACTCTATAGCGTACTACAATTGCAATCATCCTCCAATCGATTCCCCCAATTGGGGGATATGCGAAAAAAATCAACTCTGCGAGGCTTTATGAATCGCATTGAGCAGCCACAGAATCGCCACAATCCCAATAAAGTGAGCCAGGATCGTGTTGGTATTCGCCTGGACGATAAATAAATCAATGGGTTGGATAAAATCTTCAATATTGACACTAGGGTTAAAAATCCCCCTGGGCTGGCGTAACGCCTTAGCAACCAGCGTGCCATTAATCGCCCCGGCCCCAATTAACGTCAGCGCCATCCCCACAATCGAGGCCACCAGCGCAAACCGCAACACCTGAATGGTATCAGCGCGGCGGGGTCTGAGGCTAGGAGTTGGCGATCGCAATTGTCGCGCCAGCCGCGTAAAGCGAAACGCCTGATAAACGCTGTAATACAACGCAATTAAGCCGCAAATGGCAAAAAATAAGCCTCCCCCCGTTCCGGGGTTATTTGCCCCTCCACCCGGCCCGCTCGTAAAGCCAAAAAGACCGGCGAACAACAGGACAATACTCGAAATGATGGCTAAGACGAGTTGCGCCCAAAAACTAACCCAACCCACAACCCGCAAACTACCGGAAAATCGATCTATTGCGGGAGGCAGAGCGTAATAATCTGACTTTTCTGGCATAATCAACCCCAGTTGGTGCGATTATTAATCTATCAGGATGCGTTGTGCCTTGCGGCGAGCGATTCCGCTTTAGCACCATGCAAGAGCGAATCGCACAAAGGAAGGGAATCGGAATAACGGTTCGATTTCGATTCTCTGTTCAATCGTAACCAATTTTCCCGGTTGCCTGAGCCTGCCATGCTTCCAACTCAGCAACCCTTGCCAAAATTGTAGAACGCGAAAAGATTGTGCTATTCTGCTGGTTTGGCATCCCGCAATGGGATTTTTTTGACGTGTGTTCCTTCGCTGACTGTTGTAGTCGTTCTCAAAAGAGGCGAAAAACTCGGTAATAGAGATTTTTCAAGCGGTGCACCTACCTCATTTCCTTGATGAGTGTAGAGGAGACGCATGAAATTAGAGGATATTTATCAGTTTTTCCGAGAACCCCCCCCGATTTATATCAACAAAGAGCAAGCCGTTTGTTATGTCCTATCCGTTTTGTCTAGAGCCGACTCCTATGGAACCGAACTGATTGAGCGGCTAGAGAGAGAGTACGCCTGCTATCGCCTCTCCGATACCGTTCTCTACAGCGCCCTAAAGTTCCTAGAGGAGGAAGGCATTATTGCGGGCTACTGGCGCAAAGTGGAAGGGCGAGGCCGTCCCCGGCGCATGTACCAGATTTGTCCGCAATGGTTGCAGCAAGCCCGCGACTTAGCCCATCTCTGGCAGGAGTATGCGACGCGCCGCCGGTCTAGTTAGCAGCATTCGCGGGGTTAAAAGTCTATGCTAGCTTCCCCTGCGAGTTTCTATCGCTGCCACAAAGATTAGGACAATAACCCCTGCGCCAACCCTGAACCTTACGGGTCGTTAACTCAGCATTTGGCGATATCCGTTCTCTGTTTCACTTTCTCCCTTAGTTTTTTATAGTTTTGTAAAGTAGTAACAGGACTGTTGCATCACAAGCGAGCGTATTCATGAGTAATGCTGTATTGAACTCCACCTTTTTACTCACGTTGTTGTTGTTAGTCGGTTTATTTTTCTTTATCCGAGCTTCGGTTAAAGACCGGACGCAACAAGTCACGTTGCTGGCGGAGGAAACAGAAGAGTCCGTGCTAGCAAAGCTACAAGACTATTTCAGCCAACGCTCCTACCGCGTGACTAACCTAGATGCCGAACAAAATCAAGTCACGTTTGAAGGATTTGTTCGACCTAGCGGTTTTCTCGCGTTTTTTCTCACCGTTTTGGCTTTCGTCGGGCTTTTGTGCCTGAGTTTAGTTTTATCGGTGCTTTTTCCTCAGTTTCAGGGCATTTTGTTAAGTTTGGTACTGATTTCTCCGGTCGCAGGTGTTTTTTATTGGAAGAAGGCAGGACGAACCGAACAAGTCCTGCTTAAACTCGAAGCAGTGGCAGACTCCATTGCTCCGAAAAACCGAATAACGGTTACAGCCCATCGCGACGAACTCTTAGAGTTACAGCGCAGCCTGGGCTTAAAGACCGTTGAGGCGGAGTCCCAACAACTCCGCCCAGAATCCTATGCCTAGAAAAAGCTTGGCAAAGCCATGACTTCTGTGGCAAGACAGGGAAAGCTCAAATCTATCGATTGGGCGATCGCACTCTAACGACTGCGACTGCCTACGGGAATCTTCTCCATTTCGCCTTCTGAGGTTCTAAGGCTAGGAAAAAGAAAATGATTCTCTTCAACATATTGGGCCCCAAACAGCCCTTTTTCTGCCCAGAAGTACCGATCCGTGGTATGCTCATTGCGCTTGACTAGCAACAAAGCCGGGGGGGCAATCCCTTCAGCTTGGATAAATTTACGAGCCGCCGTAACGGGTTTATCCTCTCCACTCTCGATACTGTATTGAGCAACTTGCTCGAGGATGCGACGCCCTTCTTGGCGACGACGACTTTTGCGCTTGCGTCTCCTGGCCAAACTTCTTTACCTCCTCTGTAAGCGGACGGGTGTAGTAATAGCTACAAAATCCGTCGAAATTATATCGGTTTGTGTTCAAAATATCAACTTCTCTTAAACTAAAGAAATAAAACAGAAATTGGTGCAAAGGTTATGATTTAAGGACGCTTCCCGTCTAATCGGCTTCGGGATCGTTAATCAACTCCGATCAAGAGTATAAGAAATTTTAATTAATTTAACAAGGGTCTGCCGAGCAATTTTCAATCTGTCCCAAGGCTCAACCCTTGCAAAACCCCTGTAGAGTATTGTTCGATGGTATGTTAATGCCAGCCAGTTCAGAATTTGTTGCCCTGTGTCGCTCGCAAGTTTCCCTCCTCACAGAAGGGTTAGGAGCCTCTTTGAGCGTGGTCTACCTCACGGAGGAATTAGTTGAAGACTTGCCGACCCAGCTTGTGCCGATCGTCGCCCATCCAGAGGTAGCCAGAAATTGGCAGCCAGAGCGATCGCGGACATTCCTGCCAGAAACCAGCGGTTCGCAACCGGACAACCTCGCTTGGCACCAGCGGGCCTTGCTGCCAAACCAACCAAAGGCAGGGCGCACCGATCCTCAACCCGCTTGGACCGCAGAAGCCACCCTGATGCATCAGCGCCAACTGGTTTTTCCCCTGATGCACGAAAGTATTGTCATGGGGTTACTGGTGACAGGACGCGACGATCGCGCCTGGAACCAAGGCGAAAAAGAACAAATTCAGCAAATTGCCGATAGCATTGCCTTAGCCTGCGTCTTAGACCAACGGGCGCAATGGCTTCAGGAAGAAGAACAACACTCCCGCCAACGCATTGCCCAACAACACGATATTTTAGACAATCTGCTGCACCAATTTCGCAACCCCCTAACAGCCCTGCGAACCTTTGGCAAATTACTGGTCAAACGCCTTAACCAGAGCGATCGCAACTACCAGATTGCCGAAAGTATCGTGCAACAGAGCGATCGCCTGCAAGACCTGCTACAACAATTCGATCGAGCCATTGAAATCGTTGAAGTTGACAAAGAATCCGTCATTGTCGATTCCATTGATGTCCAAAGCCGTCCCCAAGCCCTATTACCCGCAGCCAACGCTTTAGGACAAAACACCTTACCCCTAGAAGCCTGCGACATTCGCCAGCTATTGCTGCCCCTCATTCACTCGGCTGAAGCGATCGCCCAAGACAAGCAGCAAACCCTAAACGCCCGCCTCACCCACCCTCTACCCCTCGTCCAAGCCAACCCTCAAGCCCTGCGAGAAGTCTTAAGCAACATCTTAGACAACGCCATTAAATATACTCCGCCGGGGGGATGCGTTTACCTCGAAACCAACGAGCAAACCCCGGCAACTCTTTGCATTCAAATTAGCGATACCGGGCCGGGGATTCCCGCCCAAGACCTCGAACATATTTTTGAGCGGCATTATCGGGGCGTCCAAGCCGAAACCCCAATTCCCGGTACAGGTTTGGGGTTGGCGATCGCCAAAGACCTGATCGAACAGATGCAGGGGAAAATTCAAGTTCTCAGTCCGGCGGTACATCCCCAGATTTTAAATCGAGGAACCACATTTATCGTTTGCTTGCAGCACGCCGCAGTCCGCTAACGCAAATACAGATCCGAAGTCAGGGTTAAACCCAGATCGAGATCCGGTTCCACCACCACCACATCTGCACGCCGACGACCTAACAGAACGCCTGCAAGCGCCCCTAAACCCGCACCGCCCAAAATCTCTTCGGTGGCGATCGCGCGATCGCCCGTAATGGCTGAAATAATCGTTGCGGCACCCGCACCCACAGCGGCCCCTTTCCACACGCTATTACCGCTAATGCCGCGATCGACGCGTTCGGTGCGCGTCACGTTTTCGGAAACCGCCTCCATATAGAGTCGGCGACCATTACTTAAAATCAGCTCTCTGGCGACAAATTGTACGCCCCCGGTACTCACCGGCTCTAGCTGTCCTAATACCTGACTGCCCGCCGCAATTAAAATGGTTCCCGTATTCGAGCGAATATGCTGAGGAATCGTTAAGGTTAGCTCCATTGTTTCATCGGGCGCTAACACAATTCTTTCCGCTTCGCTATAGGTGACTGGAATATATTCTCCAGCCGGAACAACGGCTTGAGGTTGACCGAAAACCTGAGCCATTTGCAGGGGCTGGCGTTCTCCCCAAGGCATGGCAGCCATCAGCGGGGTTGCACTCAGGCCCGTCATTCCTAACGCCAAGAAAAATGCAGTTCCCGCTTGCCAACGGATCGAGCGATGTTCGTCATGATGAGGCTTGAACATAATCGAAGACCTCTAAGCTTACAATAAGGGTCAAAGGAAAGTTAGAAAATCCCTTGATAAGGTTTTAGACCCCTATTTCAGGTTTAAATGTTCCTGAGTTAATTCTGGAGGAACGACTAGTTCGGAATCCACTAAGCGACGGAGCAACCAATCAAACCGAGCATTGGCAATGGGGAGATTGTCGGCAATTTCTGGCGCTAAATCGTCATGCGGTGCTTCTGTATGGGGGGGTTTGCCATAACCGAGGAAGCGTACCGTTCCGCGCAAGCGGCTAGAGAGAAATAGCGCGATCGCGCGGTAAAAGCGCGAAGCAAAACCCACATCTTGGTGCAGTCGAATCGCCAGTTTTGAACGGGGAATGCTCAACACCAGCGACTGTTCGACCGCCTGAACGGTGGCTGACGGGGGACGGCTATCCACAAACGACATTTCTCCAAAGACTTCCCCAGAAGCTAAGTCTGCGATCTGAGCCTCACCTTCGTGGGTGGAAATCGACACAGTAACTTGTCCTTCCAGCAGAATGTAGAGCGTGTCTATGGTTTGACCCTCTTGAATCAAAACGGTACCTTCGGGAATGGTTTCTCGATGACCGTTGGCAATCAGCCAGTCAATATCATCATCATTCAATTCTCCAAACAGAAATAGAACTTTTTTCATATCGGCTTTTGGGAATGGGGTGCTAAGGGTTTTTTTAAGAGGCAATTTTTATCGGCGAGCAAACTGAAGGCAGAGTAGACCGCCATTTGCTTTCTCTTAATGATTCCCGATCGGACTGAGGTTTGTCCTATATCGGATGTTAGATTGGTGCCAATTCTCCCAAGACCTAAGCGCGCGCTCTCTCAATCGGAATCTTCCTTTATACAGAGCGGTAAAAGGACGATCTCTGTTAAGGAAACGCGGCTGAAAACTCGCAGTTTGCCGAAGAGAGGGGTTGGCGAGAGTCGTCTTGGGTAAGCAGGATGACGACTGTCAGCAGGCAATATTGGTGATGGAGAGGCTAAGGCGGCTGAGTCATCTCCAGCAACAGGGATTGATGCACGACTTCTAGGAGTTGAAGCAACCCGCACAACGCTTGAGCTTGAGTCTATTAGAGTCAGTCTTTGCACGCGATTAGATTGCGGCTTCAAGCGGTTCTGTTTCTATTAAAAATTTAGCGGTTACTCAATCAATTGGAAAGCGATCGAGAGATTGATTTAATAATTGGTTAAAAAAAGAATGGGTTAAAGAACAGGGCTAAATTTAACTCATCTTTACTTTTTTAAATCTATCGCAAGGTGGGGAACTTTGTGTAAAATTGTGCGATCATGAAGCTAGGTTTCTCCTTGAGAGGCGGGACGCGAGCTTCTAACTCGGAATTGAATTCCATCCCGCCTTATTTTTTAGCGGAGATTAAGGATTTCTCCAGGTATAAATTAACGCTCCAGACTGAAGATTCCAGAGATGAATCGTACTATCTTGGCTTCCGGTTGCTAGCATTTGACGATCGGGATGAAGGGCAAGGGAGAGAATCGGACTCGATTGATGAGCTAAGGTCCGAATTGGAGTCCCCAGTTGCAAATCCCACAGGTTAACCGTACCCTCTTCACCAGCGGTTACTAGGGTAGTTTGATCTCGCGCGATCGCCATTGCGGTTACTCTTCCGGTATGGGCTTCTAGGGTCTTAAACGCGGCTAGCGGCGTCTGACGGCGAGTCGGAAGATCGCGCAAGTGCCAAATTTTCACCATCCCATCGCGACTGCCACTAACGAGCATCTGACCATCCCGCGTCATAGCAACCGTTCCCACCTCGCTTTCATGACCTCTGAGGGTGTGTATCCGTTCGCCCGTGGGAATGCGCCACAACTGCACCGTTGCATCCGTATGACCGCTAGCCAACAATTGTCCGTCTGCGCTCAATGCCAAGGTCAGAACGCGAGTATCCCGCTGGGGTCTAAGGGTTCGCAGAACTTGACCGGTTTGCAAATTCCAGACCTTAATCTCGCCATCAATACCTGCCCCCACCAAGATCCGTCCATCCGCACTTAAGGCTAAGGCAGCAACCCCCGTACCGCGATCCAGTTCGCCGACTACCCGACCATCACTCAGTTGCCAAATTTTAATCTTGCCATCTCGACTGCCACTAATTAAGCGTTCCCCATCATCGCTAAACAGGGTAGAAACAACAGCCTGTAAATGACCACGAAAACTGGTGAGGGGTAGCGGATCGGGAGCGTCTCCTTCGCGATTGCCAGAGTACCACAGTTGCACGATCCGGCTTTTGCTGCTGGCGAGAAATTCTCCGGTTGGATCGAAGGCGATCGCCAAAACGGGATTTCGTTGAACGGGTAGAAAACTCTCCGGTGGCGCTTGCGGAGGCGCAGGTGAGGCGATGGGCGCGATCGGTCGTCTTTCACCAGTCGGCCACAGTTTAATGCTGCGATCGTCGCCACCGCTGGCAATAAAGCTCAGATCCGGACTCATGGCGATCGCGCGAATACTCCCCTGATGGCCGGTTAACGTATTCACCAAGGCACCCGAACGGGTATTCCACAAACGAACCGTCCGATCCTCGCCGCTACTGACAATGAATTGACCATCAGCGGCGATCGCCACAGCTAAAACGCTATGTTCGTGACCCCGAAACGTGCGGAGTAATCGTCCGGTTTGCAAATCCCAAAGCTTAACGGTACTGTCTGCACTACCGCTAACCAGAAATCGATCGTTTTGGGCGATCGCAATTGAGGTAATGGTGCCACCCAGATCGGTGAGCGATCGCAACTCCGTCCCTTGCCGCCAATTCCATAACTTAATACTCTTATCGGCGCTGCCGCTAGCTAAGATCTCCCCATTGCCGCTAAACGCCACAGACTGCACCCAGTCCCCATGTCCCTCCAAAACGGCAATCCCTTGTTTTTCTGAAACATCCCACAATCTCACCGTCCGATCGAGGCTGCCGCTGGCCACCACAGTCCCATCGGGACTCCACGCCACCGATAGCACGCCGCTGCGATGCCCTTTAAACTCATGCAAGACTTTTCCGGTTTGCAAATCCCAGACCTTAACGCTGCGATCGAGGCTGCCACTGGCTAGATAGCGACCATCCGCACTAAACGCCAAACTCGCCACCCAATCTTGATGGCCGCGCAACGTCGCCACGCTGCGGTTAGTTTCCACCTCCCAAATCCGCACCAAGCGATCGTGAGAACCGCTAGCCAGATATCGACCATCCGGACTGATGGCGATCGCGCTAACCGTATTGGCGTGTTCTGGCAGAACGCGAACCCCCATTGCAGAAATTGCCGGACGCTGCACCAGCAAAGGAGCGGGCAGTGCCACTAAAAAACAACAGGCCGCCATCACCAAGGGTTTGTGAAAGCGTTGCCTGTTGTCTAACATTGGCTTTAACCGACACAAGGGGGCGTGCCAATCCAGGGGGAGAAAGTGCATCATTTCAAATCAACCTGCACATAATCGCGTATCACTCCTCTATCTTAAGTAGGATTTAGCGTTGTTGAATTGGCTGATGCACTCAAACAGGCTGCGAGCGTCCGAAGACACCCGCAACCGTTAGATTCCCTTAGAACGTAGGAATACCCACGCTGGTAAAGCTCAGTTGATCTGCCGTAATGCCGAGAACCAAGCCTAAATGGTTGCCCGTACTCGCGACGCTAATCAACGTATTGCCATCCTGTACGGTCAAGTTGAGGTCGCTTGCTGTTAAGCCTCCCGTCAAGCCAATCACATCAACCGCCGCATCATAATCTTGAATCGTATCGACTTGGGCCTGACTGGGGGAAGCCAGATCCGCACGCAATACAAAGGTATCGCGACCCGATCCGCCGATCAACAGGTTGCGACCGCGATCGCCAAACAGCGTATCATCGCCAGAACCGCCCATCAGCGTATCATTCCCCTTGCCACCAAACAGGAGATTATCTCCAGAACCCGCCATTAACAGGTCATTACCTTGGCAGCCAAACAGGGTGTCATTGCCGCTACCGCCCATTAGGGTATCGTTGCCATTATCCCCCGCTAAGAGGTCATCGCCGTCACCGCCTAGGAGACTATCGTTCCCCTTACCGCCAAAGATAATGTCATTTCCAGCACCGCCGTCAATCGTATCGCGGCCTTGGTTGCCAAAAATAATGTCATCGCCATCGCCACCCAGGATACTATCCCGACCTTGCAAGCCAAAGATGACATCATTGCCATTGCTGCCAATAATCGTATCCTTACCGCGCGTTCCAAAAATGACTTGACCGGGTGAGGTGACTTCAATCCGTTCGCCTTCAAGTTCGTCATCATCCTCCGCAGGCGTTTCTCCACCCGTACCCGGACTTGGGGGAATCGTCGGGATTGGACGCGGACTTGGTGCAGGCGTTGGGAAGACCTGTTGAATATCGCTAGCCGTTAGGTTGCCAATATTGCTGAATAGGCTACCCACGGGTTTATTGAAGAAGTCAACAATCGTTAAATCTCCGGCGTCAACCACTCCATTACCGTTGAGGTCAACCACAAGATTTTGACCATCCCGCAGTAGTTTATCGGAGGTGAGCGTTACCCCTTCAATCTCAATGTTATTAACGCCATCGTCATCTTTAATGCAAGTGCCAGCCGCATTTTCAGCAGTGAGAATGTAAGTATCGTTACCCGCACCTCCAACAATCGTCACAGGTTCATCGCCAACGGTAATCGTGTCATCAAATTCAGAACCGATGACCGTTTGGAAACCACTGATAACGTTCTGGAAGCCTACACCGATAGAAATCCCAATCGACAGGTTAATGTTCACCCCAGCCGTAACATCGTGGTAGCAAAGCGTATCGATACCTGCACCCCCAATAATGGTGGATTCGCCTTCGCCACCCCCCAGGATGAAGTCATCGCCATCGCCACCATCGCAGTAAACGCCTCCCGTTAGGGTATCGTTACCTGCGCCACCATAGAGCGTGTTGTTACCGCTGCCACCGTCTAGGTAGTCATCGCCATCGCCACCCATGATGGAGTCGTCGCCATCGCCGCCAATACAGGTATCGTTACCATCGCCACCCATAATGGTGTCGTTGCCACTACCGCCAACGCAACTATCATCGCCAGCACCGCCATCTAAGGAGTTATCGCCGTCGCCACCCACAATGGTGTCATTACCCTCACCGCCGAGACAGGTATCGTTGCCATCTCCACCGACGAGGGAGTCATCGCCAGCACCGCCATCAATGGAATCGTCTCCATCTCCGCCAATGCAAGTGTCGTTACCGTCTCCACCATCCAGGGTGTTATTGCCGTCGCTGCCATCCATGCCGGAATCCATGCCAGAATCGGCACCGGAATCCATACCAGAGTCACCACTATCGCCAGATTTGGGCATCTTGCCGCCAATCAGCAAGTCATCGCCCTTACCTCCTTTGATGTAGTCGCTGCCTTCGCCGCCGATGCAGGTATCGTTACCATCTCCACCATCGAGGGTGTCATCTCCCGCACCGCCATCAATGGAGTCATCGCCATTGCCGCCGATGCAGCTATCATCGCCGTTGCCACCGATAATGGTGTCTTTCCCGTCGCCACCGACACAGGTGTCATCGCCATCGCCACCCACTAGGGAGTCATCACCCTTGCCGCCGATGAGGGAGTCGTCACCGTTGCCGCCGATACAGGTATCGTTGCCATCGCCGCCATCAAGGGTATTGTTACCATCGCTGCCATCGATGCCGGAGTCGCCGTTATCTACACCGGAGTTGCTATCGCCGGAATCGTCTCCGGAATCATTGCTATCAAAGCCGGAGATGAGAGAACCGGGTTTGCCACCGATGAGCAAGTCATCACCTTTACCGCCAACGAGGGAGTCATTGCCTTCCCCACCGATGAGGGTATCTTTTCCATCTCCGCCGATACAGGTGTCGTTGCCTTTACCGCCAACCAGGAGGTTGTCACCATCATCGGTGTCTTTATCGCCACCGGACATTCCCCCAGATAAACCTGAATCATCGCCGGAATTGGAGTCTCCGCTTCCAAGTCCGCTGCTACTATTGCTGGAATCAGAGTTTCCGTTACCGGCACCGTTGCCACTATCATTGGAATCGGAATTTCCATTGCCTGAACGACGGACACCTCCGATTAATAGGTCGTCGCCATCGCCGCCAATCAGGGTATCGTTACCTTTACCGCCAATCAGGGTATTGTTGCCGCTGCCACCAATGATGCGGTTGTTACCATCGGTGCCTGTAGTGGGACAAACGCAAGGATCGTTTGGATCTTTATTTGTTGCAAAAATTACGTCTTCAGGGTTGGAAGTCAGTTTAAATTCAGTTGCAAAGGATTCTACTTGGTCGTCGCTAAGTTCTTCTACGGCGAGTCCGTAATAGTCGGATAGAACAAATCGATACTCTTCACGAACGTATTCCAAGTCCAGTACATCCATAGCGCTCAAATTCCTCTGCTAAAACGACATAAACCTTGAGAGACGCACTGGTAAATAGAGATTTTTGGAATTGGTAAAACGACCAGCTTAATAGAATAGGCTGCCCCAAAAAATCTATGACACTGCTTAAGTTGAGAAGGACTCTCAGGTTAATGTTCTAGCCAGTTTTTTATATCAAACAAGGAAGGGAAACAATCAAAATCAGAGGTTTAAAGAGTGCGATCGCAATTGGAACCGGGCTGATTAAGCCTGAAAATGCGACACATTCACCAAGGTAAAGAGTTTTTTTAACATACCTTTTACAGAGGTTTAATGTCAATATAATTAACCAACTTCAAGGTTTCTTTAATGACTTGTTTAAAAATCTGACTTATTCAATTCGTTAAAAGCTCAAAAAAGTTAAAGTAACCCTAGGCTTGCAGATTTAAAAACCTACAAGTGGTGGCAAAAAAATATAAATAGTAACGAGTTTCCTAATATTACTTTTAAGCGATATTAGGTTATTATGGACAACAAGTTGAGGAGATTTAGAAGGAGTAATGCTGAACGCAATTAACTCATTAAAAAGCCAGGAAACTTTCGCTTCCTGTCAATCTCCATCTCTTGAACTGAGAGAACTTCGAGAAGTTTCAACCCTCCCAGACGCCTAAACGGAGGCGTTGTTCCTTAAAACTCTTTAAAGATTGTATCAATTTTACTTCACCGGAAGTTTAAAGTCCGCACTTTCTCAGTCGCGATCCGAGGAGCGGCCAAAGTCGGCCTCGGCGTCCCCAACTGGGGAGATGACCTTGAGGAGCCGTTAGGGTAAAGGTAAGTTTAGTGTAGGGCAACCAGGAGTTACCCACGCACCAGCCCACCTGGTTGCCAAATTCTTGATAGTCTTTATTAACTTTGCGCCAAATCCGATTTTGCAGGCTGAAGCCAAAGTGACCTTGACTCTGTTCGATCCACAGTCGATCGATAATCCGTAAGTCGCGACAGGGAAATTTGCGGACATCTTCTTCTGTTAGCCGTCCTTCCTGTTCGCGGTCTTGAATTTGCAGCATCAGATCGCTGGTCTCTTCATCAGCGGCCTGCCATTGACCTTGGGCAAGGAGTTCGCGCAGTCGAGTATAGTCTAATCCTACAGCCGAACGCCATTGAGGGGTCAGGGAGGTGGCAATCTGGGCTAGGGGGAAAGACGCATCATGCTCTAATAACTCTAACCATTCAGCAATGGATTGGGGACGGTCTTCGGGTTCGAGGGCCATCCCCGTGAGAATGGCTTGGTTGAGGCGATCGCTCATTTGCGGATTCAGTTGTTGCGGGGGAATCAGCGAATCTTCTTTGTATTTATTCCAACTGCGATCGCGCAGAACCGAAGCTTCCGGTACCTGATTCGTCAGTAGCGCGTAAAGGGTAGCCGCCAGTCCATAAACATCGGTATAGGCCCCGCGCAGCGATCGCCGATCGTATTGTTCAATAGGGGCAAACCCTCGCGTCACGTACTCAGTATGGACTTGGGTCAAATTGGGAATAAATTTGCGGGCCATGCCAAAGTCAATTAGAACAGCATGGGCTTGGTCTGTCCGCACAATAATATTCAGGGGTTTGATATCGCGATGTAAAAATCCTTGCTGGTGAACCAGTTGCAGGGCATCCCCAATTTGGCGAATATAGTGCAGCGCATCCGCTTCGGGTAACGGCCCGCGTTCTTGCGTCAAGCGGGCTAAATTAACGCCGTCCACATACTCCATGACGATACACCACAGGGACTCGTGCTGAATCAGTTCTTCAACTCGAACAATGTGGGGGTGAGAACACTTTGCAAGCCGCAACGCTTCATTGAGAAAATCTTGCTGGCATTTAGCAAAGTCCGAGCGATTTTGAACCTTATCATTAAGCGTTTTAATCGTGACCTGCTGTCCAGAGCGATCGCGGGCTAAATAAGTAATCCCAAATCCACCTTTTCCCAAGGATTGTTCAATAATGTATTTTCCTTCTAATAACGAGTAACCAGGTTGCCAAGTCATGAGTTTGTTGGGAAGTGCGAGTAAAGCAAAGGGCGATCGCTCTAGCGTTTAGATCGAAATCTTAACACCTGCGCGATCGCCCTCCAAAATCAGTGATGAGCTTTAATCTAGCTCATTCGTTTGATTGCGGATCTAAATGACCCCCACATCGACCGAAACAAAACTCAGGTCTTGGGGTGAAGCCCCTAGAACCACTCCGAGAACCGTCCCCGTGCTAGCAACCGTAATCACCGTATTGCCAACCGCCGTCAGGAATGCTAAATCTTGAACAGTGAGGCCGCCTGTCAGACCAATACGATCTCCAGCTTCATAATCTTGGATTACATCCGCTTCGGCTGGATCGTTCGGTGCCCCCTCTAGGCGTAAAACAAAGATATCATTTCCAGAACCTCCGTAAAGGATATCCTGAGCGCGATCGCCCACAAGAGTATCATTACCAGCGCCCCCAAAGAGAATATCATTCCCTCTGCCGCCGTAGAGGAGATCGTCACCCTCCCCACCTCTTAAGATATCGTTACCGCGATTGCCAAAGAGAATATCATTGCCAGCACCGCCCTCTAAGATATCGTTACCATTATTGCCAGCCAGGACATCATTCCCTTCGCCACCAAGGATGCTGTCATCGCCCTTACCACCCAGCAACACATCATCGCCAGATCCGCCATCAATCGTATCTGCACCCTGGTTGCCATTAATCGCATCATTGCCAGCACCCCCAAGGAGACTATCATCCCCTTGCAAGCCCAGAATTG
This sequence comes from Desertifilum tharense IPPAS B-1220, assembly GCF_001746915.1. NCBI lineage: Bacteria > Bacillati > Cyanobacteriota > Cyanophyceae > Desertifilales > Desertifilaceae > Desertifilum > Desertifilum tharense. The sequence continues at coordinate 74,286 of NZ_MJGC01000110.1, read as the reverse complement.
CGTCATTTCCTGCACCCCCATCAATGGTGTCATTGCCCTCAGTGCCAATCAAATTATCATCTCCAGGCGTTCCCTGAATCGTTCCTGGCGTTGGCGTTGGTGTTGGTGTTGAACCAGGCGTTGGCGTTAAAGGCGGAATCGGACGCGGAGAAGGAGAAGGAGAAGGAGAAGACGTTGCACTCACCACGATCGTCACTTGGGCGGCTTGTGACTGAACCGTACCATCGCTGACAATGTAGGTGAACGTATCCGTCCCTACAAAGTTTGACCCAGGCGTATAGACCAAGAAGTCATCAGTCGGGTCATTAGGCGTATTATTGTTGTTTAACTCAACCGTTCCATTAGTGGGTTGAGTAAAGCTCGCAATCGATAGCACATCTCCCTCATCAGGATCGGTGTCATTTGCCAAAACATTAATATTGACAGCAGTTCCTAGAATCGTTGTTGCCGAATCATTAACAGCCGTTGGCGGAGTATTGAGGGCCGCTACCACATCATCCCCATTTAAGTTACCAATATTGGAGAACGTGCTATTCGGCGTATTAAAGAAATTCGCAATCTTCAGGTCAGTGTCATCAATTTGTCCATTTTTATTGATGTCAATCACCAAATCCTTACCATTCCGCAAGACATTATCAAGCGTTAAGGTCAGATTGCCTAAATTCAGACTATTGGTACCGCTGGCATCTTCAATAACAGTACCCACAGCACTGCTATCATCTAGCTCAAAGGTATCATTCCCAGCACCACCATCTAAGGTGATGCCACCATCTGTCTCGCAGACGATCGTATCGTTACCCGCACCGCCAATAACGCGTTCAAATCCTTCCAAGCGGTTATTGACGCCATTTCCGGTAACGGATTTCTCGTCTAAATTAATCGATAAATCAACATCCGTGCGGTAACAGACGACATCGGTTCCTTCACCCCCAATGAGCGTACCTTCACCTTCGCCACCAATGAGGGAGTCGTCGCCATCCCCACCATCGCAGTAGATCCCGCCGCTAATTGTATCGCCGCCAGCACCCCCGCTGAGGGTATCACCTTGTCCGCCGCCATCAATGGAGTCATTGCCAGCGCCGCCCTCAATGGAGTCGTCACCGTCACCCCCCAAACAGGTATCATCGCCGTCGCCGCCCATCACGGTATCGTCGCCACCGCCACCCATACAGGTGTCATTACCTGCGCCGCCGTCAATCACATCCGTGCCATCATCGTCGCCACCCTCGGCATCGGTGTCGCCCATGCACATGTCATCGCCGTCGCCACCCATTACGGTGTCATCGCCAGCGCCGCCCATTGCGGTATCGTCGCCACCGCCACCCATACAGGTGTCAGAACCCGCGCCACCATCAATCATGTCTGCACCGTCATCATCGGTACCGCCATCATCGTCGGTGTCGCCCATGCACATGTCATCGCCGTCGCCACCCATTACGGTGTCATCGCCAGCGCCGCCCATTGCGGTATCGTCGCCACCGCCACCCATACAGGTGTCAGAACCCGCACCGCCGTCAATCATGTCTGCACCGTCATCATCGGTACCGCCATCATCGTCGGTGTCGCCCATACACATGTCATCGCCGTCGCCACCCATTACGGTGTCATCGCCAGCGCCGCCCATTGCGGTATCGTCGCCGCCACCACCCATACAGGTGTCAGAACCCGCGCCACCATCGATCATGTCTGCACCGTCATCATCGGTACCGCCATCATCGTCGGTGTCGCCCATACACATGTCATCGCCGTCGCCACCCATTACGGTGTCATCGCCAGCGCCGCCCATTGCGGTATCGTCGCCAGTACCGCCCATGCAGGTGTCGCTGCCAGCGCCACCATCAATCATGTCTGCACCGTCATCAACGCCGCCGTCTAGGGTTTCATCTCCTCCCATACAGAGGTCATCGCCACTGCCACCCATGACGGTATCGTTTCCAGTACCGCCCATGCAGGTGTCATTCCCATCGTCGCCCCCATCTAAGGTGTCATCGGAACCCCCGATACAGAGATCGTCACCGTCTCCACCTAAAACAGTATCGTCTTTACTACCGCCTATACAGGTGTCGTTACCTTCACCCCCTTCAACGCAGTTTTCTTCGTTGGCTTCATCGTCAATTAAGATATCTTTGCCGTTTCCCCCAAAGAGGTAGTCGTTCCCGGCACCGCCAATCAGTTTATCTTTGCCATTACCGCCGTAGAGGGTATCGTCTCCATCGCCTCCAAACAGGGTATCTTGACCGTTACCACCGTAGAGAATGTCGTTACCTTGTCCGCCCCGTAAAATGTCTTCGCCATTTTCTCCGAGGATGGAATCGTTGCCTTCACTACCTAGTAGGGAATCATTTTGATTTCCACCGCGAATTGTGTCGTTACCGGCTAGACCATCAATGGTGTCTGGACCATTTCCTCCCATGAGAAAATCAGGACCATTTGTTCCCAGGATGAACATATTAGATTGTCTCCTTGATACCAAAAACTTAAAGCAAAAGTAAGCAAATAATTAGTCTATAGCAAAAATTGAGGTTCTCCTTGTCAATAACTGGGGTGTTCAAGGCAGCGATCGCAGGAGAAGTCAATTTGCTAAAACTAATACCAAAACTTTAGGGAATTTGAATCTAACACTAGCCAATGGTGGAATCAATTCAGTAAAAATTACACACAGCCGACGAGTTGCAATTCAATATCGGCGAGCGATGAGTTACGCGAGTCCGACATGCCAAAAATGGCAGTAACCTAAGTTACTCCCATGCCCTTTAGAACCTGCTTATAAGAGGGGCTTACACTGTAGACGTTACTGAGTTCTATTTGTTCCCGCTTGTTCAAAATTTTTTTTGTAAAGCTGATTAGAAACTCAGAACTAAAGACGCTGAATTGAATATACCATGAATTCTTATTAACACAGCGAGTTTTTTGCAGGGGCGATCGCCAGCTTTCAAACTCAGTTAATTGGGGTTAGGGTTGCCCTGATTCTTCCCTTTAAAAAAAGCGATCGCCTCCTGTTTAGGAAAGTGCGATCGCTTCCAAGAAGATTATTAATGCTCTAACTCAAGTCTTCGAGAATAAACCTATTTTTCTCTAGAGAAATCGTTTATTCAAGACTCATTAGCGCTAGACCAAACCGACATCAACCGAAATCAAACGGTTCGTTAACTGATCGGGCGAGACTTCCACCACAACCCCTAAAATAGCGCCCGTCTGAGCAACACTAAGGATGGTGTGAGTATCAATCGCAGACAGACTGACCCCTGCTGCGGTTAGACCGCCTGTCAGTCCAATAAAGTCAGCATTGATGTCAAAATTGACCACCAAATCGGCATCCCCAAGATTGCCAACTGCTGTTCCAGTTCGCAGAACAAACACATCAGGGCCTGCACCGCCAACCAGAGTATCTCGACCGAAATCGCCAACAAGCGTATCGTTTCCAGTACCCCCTACTAGAGAGTCATTCCCTTGACCTCCAAATAGGAGATTATTTCCGCCTCCAGCAATCAGGGTATCGTTACCTTGGTTGCCGTAAAGAATATCATTACCGGAACCACCCACGACAGAATCATTACCTTGATCGCCAAACAGGACATTATTTCCTGCACCCGCAATCAGCGTATCAAATCCCTTACCGCCATAGATGGTATCGTTACCCGTACCGCCAACAATCGAATCATTCCCTTGGTTGCCCTGTAAAAGATTATTCCCGGCTACCCCTTGAATCGTATCGTCCCCTTGCAGACCAGAGATCGTATCGCTACCTCCAGTGCCCACCAGCGAATCATTTCCCTGAGTTGGAGTCGTTGCCGCCGGAGGGGAGACAACCGGAGGAAGTGTAGGACCAAAGATCGGTGGAATAAAAGGTGGTAAAGGTGCAGGACCTGCACCAGGAGTTGGCGTCGGAGGAGTTGGTGTAGGAGTTGGCGTCGGAGGTTCAGGGGTAATTCTTAAAGCCTCAAGAATCTGAGGGCTAAGATTCACCCCCCCCTGCTGAATGTTAATAAAGCCTTCTCCCTGTGCCGTACCTTCTTGATTAAAGAAGTTTGCAATTCTTAAGTCACTGTCTGGATTAAAAGTACCACTACCATCCAAGTCAATAACTAAATCAGCCGGATTGCCAGGATTTCGCAATACCCGAGTTGCGCCGGGTAGCGTGGAATCGATAGCTAACACGATTCCCTGAAGTTGTAACTGGTTGTTGCCCTGGGTATCGTCAATGATCGTTCCACCAGCGTTAGCGGCACTCAAAATATACGTATCATCACCCGCACCGCCTCGGAGGGTGATATCGCGTCCTCCTCCTGTAAAGGTATCATTACCTTCACCGCCTTCAATGACTTCAAATTCTCGAATGGAGTCAGTGTAAGTTACCTCTTCAATGGTGCGCGTTACTGTTGAGGTGGCAAGATTGATTTGTAGTGGAGCAGTAATGCCTGCGTAGGATAAGGTATCGCTTCCTTCTCCACCTATGAATGTGGCACTGGTTGTTGCAGTCCCTATAACAGAGTCATTACCACTGCCCCCTTCAATATAAACACCATTACGTAGGATATCGTTGCCAGAACCTCCTCTTAAGGTGTTATTTCCTGTACCTCCATCTAGCCAATTATTGCCGACAGTTGCGACTAGAGAGTCATTACCGCCACCCCCGAAAAGGCTTTCATTGCCATTGCCAGTCGTGAGTGTGTCGTTATTAATTGTCCCGACTACCACTTCAATACCCGTAACCAACTGGCTGAAAGGTCCGAAAGTGGCAAAATTAGACTGTAAATTGACATTAACTCCAGAAGTAGTTACTGCCGTAGTAATTTCACTGTAATCGAGAGTATCTTCTGTACCAGCCCCTCCCAAAATAGTGGCATTTCCGAAATCCCCAATAATGGTGTTATTGCCAGCACCCCCATCCATGAAGGCACCTCGCCTGATGATGTCATTTCCTGCACCACCAATCAGAGTTTCAATGCCAGTTCCGACAAGGGAGTCATCTCCGCTCGAACCTATGACAGCCTGAATGTTTATTAGGGTATGGATTCCTCCTTCAAGAGTGACATTTCCAGTGAATGGAGGAGTTGCAGGAGGATTAGCGGCAGTAAAATTAACAGTGATGCCACCAGTGCGGTTAGCGTAACTGGCGAAGTTGAAGCCACCACCACCGTTTAAAGTGCTGTTACCCTCTGTTTGCCCCACTTCTCTCGGTCCAGCAGTAAGAGTATCGTTACCTCCTCCACCGACGAGACTATTAATTCCGGTACCCCCATCGATAAAGTTATTACCGCCGATGCCTAAAATAATGTCATTGCCTTGGCCGCCCAAGAGGGAGTCATTGCCACCCCCACCTTGGATACTGTCATCGCCTGCACCTCCTAGGATGGTATTGTTACCCCCTCCACCTAGGAGCGAGTCATTACCGTCACCACCGTCAATGGAGTCGCTATTGGCACCCCCTTGGATAAGGTCATTTCCTGCTTCTCCAAGCAGAGTATTTAGGCCGCTGTCTCCAAAGATCCTATCGTTGCCAGCTCCGCCACGAACAAAGTCTTGACCTGGACCAGCAAAGATGCTGTCATCTCCCGCGCCACCAATAATAGAGTCGTCTCCTGACTCCCCGTAAAGTAGGTTATTTCCACCTCCACCGATGATAGTGTCGTTACCATCTCCGCCAAAGATGGTATCCCTACCAGCTCCGCCAACTAGGGAATCATTATTGCCACGACCTTCAAGCCGATTGCCTCCATCACCACTAATCAAGGTATCTCTACCCGCAGCACCAATAAGTGTGTCACCTGGGTTATTGGCTGGTATGAGGGTATCTTGGTCGCTGGGTGCAATCAAAACAACTGATGTTGGTGTCATTCCCATAATCGTTTTCCTTCACTCCTAAGTATTCACCGAGACGCAAATGGGCTTTAAAGTTTGTAGTTTACAATGGGTTGCTTGCTCATGGGTTAATTAGAGCTAATCTTAGTAGCTTTGAAAGCGCGGTGGTTAGCCTTGGTTAAAATTAACCCACAATTTGCTAAAGTCGCGAGCAGGGGAGGTTTTTCGGTTAAGGTCGATTCTCCGAAGCGAACATTTGAAACTATAATGCCCATTCCTAGAGGAATTTCTAGCAGAGGGTAGCTAAATTTCTGGGAAGTGGTAGAACCCTGAGCGTGGGTTTGCCCCTGAATGAATTGCGTTTAGCGCCGACTTCCCAGTTGAATGGCTTGGGTTTTTAGCTGCTGTACGCTCTGGGCAGGTTCAGAACAACTGAGTCCTTGACAGACTAATCCTACAGCACCTTGAGGTAGGTTCGTTTCGACTTTGAAGACGGTGGTGGGGAGGTACTGGCGGTTGAGGGTGGCGATCTGGTCGGGGGTGGTGCGGATTAGGGTATGATTGCGGTACCAGTCGAGGGCGCTAAACAGGCTTGGACAGGCTTGTGGCGATTGGTTCATGAAGCTGCTGAAGACTTTTAAGGCTTGTTCGGCGCGGTCTAGATACTGGAGGTTTTCGGTGAGGAGGGCGAGACGGACGAGGTTGGCGATCGCAATTCCGTTAGCTGCCGGGGTAGCATTATCTACATAACTGCGTTCGCGAATTAATAAATCCCCGCTGGCATCGCTGGCCGTGTTATAGTATCCGCCTGATTCCACGCTCCACAGAAATTCATCAAATTCAGTTTGAAAACTTACGGCTTGGGCGAGCCAGTCAATTTTAGATGAATCAGCAATTAGGGTCGCTTGTTGTAAGTCAATTAAAGCTTTAATCCAGAGGGCATAGTCTTCAGACTGCGCCGGAATGCTCGCAACCCCTTGATAGTTCAAGCGATGGAAGCGTCCGTTTGGGCGTTGATGGTCTAAAATAAACTGAGCGGCTTGGGCGGCCCGTGCTAAATAGCGAGAATCTGCAAAAACGGTAGCGGCTCTAGCTAAACCGGAAATCATTAAACTGTTCCACGCCACAATCATTTTAGGATCGGTAACGGGGGGAATGCGTCCCGGCCATTGCGTTGTTTTGGCTTCGTGATTGTTAAAAGCAGGCGGAAAGGGACTTTCATCTGCAATAGAACGCCCATACCGTGCGGCGAATAATTTCGCTAAAGCCGATTGCGCGATCGCAGATAGCTCTCCTGGGTGCAAGCGTTGTAAAACATTGCTGCCTTCAAAATTCCCTGGAGAGGTTACGGTAAATTGGTTTTGCAGCTCGCTGAATTCTTCAGCCGATAACAGCGATTCTAATTCAGCAAACGACCAAACATAAAATGCGCCTTCTTCCGGTTCTCGTGCTTCTGGAGAAATAAAACTATCAGCATCTTGCGCGGCGTAAAAATAGCCTTCGGGAGCCGTCATTTCCCGCTTTAACCAGGTAAAGGTTCCTGCGATCGCATTCGGAAAAGCAGGTTCCTGCGTGCCAGCACTCCAGAGATTCGCCAAATACTCAACAATTTGCCCGTTATCATAAAGCATTTTTTCAAAGTGCGGTACTGTCCAAGTTGGATCGACGGTATAGCGATGAAACCCACCCGCAACCGCATCGTAAATTCCTCCCAACGCTAAGTGACAGCCGCGCTGCGGACAAATCACCTGGGGGTTGTAACGGCTAGACTCCTGAGAGAAACGCACAAACCGCAAAGCCGTTTCTGCATAGGGAATCATCGGGAAACTCGGTCCCATTTCCGAACTCGACAAAATTCCAGTGCTGAGTTCCAAACCCTTTTGTAGCAAATCCTCTCCCAACTCTCCCTGAGTGGAAAACAAAGCAGACTGTTGCAAGCCTGCGAGGATATCTTGTTTAAATTCAGCTAATTTTTGCTTTTCTGTCTCGTAAAAATGGCGAATGGACTGCAAAATCTGTAAAAATCCGGGTCGTCCGTAGCGAGGCGTTACCGGAAAATAGGTTCCCCCATAGAACGGAACGCGATCCTCTGGGGTGAGAAAAATATTCAACGGCCAGCCGCCTTGTCCAGTCATCATTTGCAAGGCTTGCATATAAATGCTATCGAGATCGGGCCGTTCTTCGCGATCGACCTTAATCGGAATAAAATGAGCATTCATGTAATCGGCGATCGCGCTTTCGGAAAACGCTTCACCCTCCATCACCGTACACCAGTGACAACTGGAGTAACCAATCGATAAGAAAATCGGCTTATCTTCTTGTTGCGCTTTAAGTAGCGCTTCTTCGCACCAAGGCCACCAATCAATCGGATTTTCTGCGTGTTTGCGAAGGTATAAACTTTGGCTTTGACTGAGGCGGTTAGTCATCGTTTGCAGTACCGACGAAGTTTGATTAGACGCAAGTCGATCCTAGTCGATTGTGTCGAAAATCGGAGAAATCCTTTCACTGAGAGGTAGACGGCGGAATATGTTCTAGGGTAATGAGCGCTTCCATCACCGATTTAACAATAGGCGCAGCCACGGTAGATCCAAATGCATCTTCGCCTTGGGGTTCATCAATAACAGCTAAAACCACGTAGCGGGGAGTATTCTGGCTCAAGAACGGGTCGCTCGGTACAATCCCCACAAAACTCGTAATTCGGGCGCGTTCGTAGTACCCTCCTTGAGGATGGGCTTTTTGGGCCGTTCCGGTTTTACCGCCGATCCGATAGTGGGGAATTTGCGCCACTTGTCCGGTACCATCGGTGACAACCTTTTCCATCATTCCCAAAACCGTTTGCGTAGTTTGAGGCGAAAACACGGGTTCCGGGGGAGGAATGGGGGGAGAAAAATGCTGTTGACCTTGGGGATCGACGAGTCCTTTAACCACATGAGGCGTTACCCGAAATCCACCATTGGCAAGCATAGCTTGCATCTGCAACAGTTGGAGCGGCGTCAGGGAAAAACCTTGACCAAAGGAGGAGGTGGCGGACTCAACGGGGGAATAGATAAATTGCGATCGCTCTTTTAATTGACTGGCGGCTTCGCCGGGAAGATCGATCCCGCTTTTCGTACCGAGTCCGAGCTTTTCCAACCACGTATAATAGGTTTCCGACGGGATCTGGCGCATGATATGAACCATCCCAACATTACTCGAATATTTGAGAATGTCTGTAATACTTAAGGCTCCGCGACCGCCATTGGTTGAAAAGTCGTGGTTTTGAATCGGCCAGCCATCTACCACAATTTGCCCTTCATCATTAAACACGCTATTGGGACGAATTGCGCCAAGTTCGAGCGCGATCGCAATATTGAGGGGTTTAAATGTCGATCCGGGTTCGTATAAATCGCTAACCGCCCAATTTTTCAGCAGTTCTAGCTCAGATTTGTAATAGACATTGGAGTCAAAGGTGGGTTCGGTGACGAGGGATAAAATCTCGCCATTATTCGCATTCATCACAATTACCGTTCCCCGCTTGGCGCGATAGGCTTCAAGCTGTTGCTTCATGACCGATCGCGCTACCCGCTGTAAGCGACTATCGAGGGTGAGTTGCAGTTGTTGCTCGTCTGTTTCTAAGAAGTTCTCTGGCAAGCGATCCGGTAAAATTAACCCATTACCAGCGCGGTTAACCCAAGCTTCTTGGGTGGAACGTTCTAAAAAGGTTTGATAGGAAGCCTCAACGCCTCCTTGTCCTTGGCGATCGAGATTAATATAACCTACGACTTCGGCCAGCAAATTGTTTTGGGGATACAGGCGTTGCTGATAGGGGGTTAGCTCTAAGCCATCGAGGTGAAGTCCTCCGATCCGACGCGCCACTTCCTCGCTGAGATCGTAAGCCAATTGAATGCCACTTTCTCGGCGGCGAAATTGTTTGAGCAATTCCGCTGGCGGTTTGTTCAAGGGTTGAGACAGCGCTTGAGCGATCGCTTCGGGTCGTTCGTTAAATAAGATGGGATGGGCATAAAGAGTATAAGCCGGTCGATCGATGGCCAAAATTTGCCCGTTGCGATCGACAATGGGACGCCGAGGCGCATAGGTGCGAGCTTTGAACTGTTGCTGCTCTCTGGCTTTTTGTTGCAACACGGGGCCTTGTTGCACTTGCAGCTTATACAAGTTCCCCATTAATCCTAAGATGCCCACTAATAATATCCCCCAGACCCAGATGAGGCGGGTATTAGAAGGCTCAGTTACCAGCAGGGACTTTAACGAGAACTGACGAATGCGATCGCCAAGAGAAATAGGTGCCATCTCAGTCTCTAGAACGCTTAAATTGAGGATTGGAATTAGTAGCCTAAAGGCGTTGGCGTTTCCGGTTCCATTGGCGGGGGTGGCGCGCTGGGGAATGCGGGTAAATTGCGTTCGGGAGCCGGAACGAGAAAAATGGTATTTTCAGGGTTTTGCGGAATTAACCCGCCATTCGGTCTTTCCGCTTGTTGAGCCATTTCATTTTTCAACATCTCGGCGGCGATCGCCAATTGGCGTTCGTAGCGCTGTAACTGTTGCAACTGGTTATATTCTCGGCTCCATTTCTGTTGAGAATAAACCGTTAAACCATAAAGGCTTAAAACTGCGCTTCCCAAAACAAGGGTGACTAAAGCTGCACCTCGTTCTACCGTTACCAGCATACGATTGGGGCGAACTCGCTTTGCAGAAACTGGAGGTTGTACCCCAAGCTGAGGCTGGCGGGGTTGACGCCGCGCCGATAAGGGTGTCACAGAACCCGGTTGCTGAGGAACCACCTGAAGCGGGGTTCTGCGAGTGGGACGACGGCGGGGAGAATTCGGAGGAGGAAAAGCAACAGCCATAATCTATGCAAAATCAGAATAACAGTTAAGATCGACCTAGAATTTCTAGGTTCCACCCAAGGCGTACAATCATCCACGAGTCTAATGTTCGATTCCTCTAATGGCAAAGATCAGCAACACCCTCAATACAATCGCGATCGCCTTTTAGTTGATGAACTCTTACGAGTCATTGGCGCTCCCACAGAATACCACCTTGCCGAACTTGCGCGTCTCAAGGTTCGCTATCAAGGCTTTCCAGGTGCTAGAGATTTGCAGCGCGACTTAGAAAAAACTCTTCTCCAGTGGCAGTTAACTGAAGATGAGCTTTACGAGCGCACTCGTCAAATTCATGCAATTGGTCGCGTTTACCAACAGTCTCCGGATGGACAACAAGAAGATTGGAGTTGATGGCTAATTAACGGATAAAACGGCTGAAAGTCCGTGGCTGGTGTTGGGTTTCGTACCTCAACCCAACCTACTCGACTCTCTTGTCCGCTGGAACGTCTCTCCCAATTCCTCCATTCTTCTTTCCTTTAAAACTCAATCGTCAGTGGCGCTCTGGGGAACGGAATGACATCGCGAATATTACTCATCCCCGTCATAAACTGAACCAGGCGTTCAAATCCCAAACCAAAGCCAGCATGGGGAACCGTTCCATAGCGGCGCAGTTCTAGATACCACCATAAATCTTCAGGGTTCATTCCCTGTGCTTGGATGCGTTTTTCGAGAATTTCTAACCGTTCCTCCCGCTGAGATCCCCCAATGATTTCGCCAATATTGGGAGCGAGGACATCCATTGCTCGGACAGTCTTCTCGTCATCGCTAAGGCGCATGTAGAAGGCCTTAATTTCCACCGGGTAGTCGGTGACAATGACGGGTTTTTTGAACAAGTCTTCGGCTAAATAGCGTTCGTGTTCCGATTGCAAGTCTAATCCCCAATTGACGGGATACTCAAACTTTTTATCGGCTTTTTCCAATAGGCGGATGGCTTCGGTATAGGTGATTCGCTCAAACTGGTTGTGGATAATATTTTGAGCGGTTTCCAAAACGGTATTATTAATCCGCTGGTTAAAGAATTCCATATCTTCGGGACAGGCTTCTAACACTGAGGCGAAGACAAATTTTAGAAATTCTTCCGCCAGTTGCATGTTCCCCTCTAGGTCGCAAAACGCCATTTCGGGTTCAATCATCCAAAATTCGGCGAGGTGGCGAGAGGTGTTGGAGTTTTCGGCGCGGAAGGTGGGGCCAAAAGTATAGACATCTCGAAATGCCATTGCCATAATTTCGGCTTCGAGTTGACCGCTAACGGTTAAATAGGCGGGTTTGCCAAAGAAGTCTTGCGTGTAGTCTACCGTTTGTTGGGGGGTGAGGGGAATGTTTTTGAGGTTGAAGCTGGTGACGCTGAAGAGTTCTCCGGCTCCTTCGCAGTCGTTGGCGGTGATGATGGGGGTGTGTACCCACAAAAAGCCGCGTTCTTGGAAAAATTGGTGAATGGCGGCGGCGCAGGCGTTGCGAACTCGGAAGACGGCTCCGATGGTGTTGGTGCGCGATCGCAAGTGTCCGATCGTGCGTAAAAATTCAAAGGAATGGCGTTTTTTCTGGAGGGGATAGGTTTCGGGATCGGCTCCCCCGTAAACTCTGACTTCAGAGGCTTTGAGTTCAATGCGCTGTCCTTTGGCGGGAGATTCTACTAAAACGCCGCTAATTTCAACGGATGCACCTGTGGTAATTTCCTGAAGCAGGGTGTCATAGTTGGCTAAACTCCCATCAAGCACGACTTGCAGGTTCGCTAAAAAGGAGCCGTCATTGACTTCTACGAAGGTAAATTCTTTGAGTTCTCGCGCTGTTCTCACCCAACCTTTAATGGTGACTTGTTCTTGGGGTTGAGCATTTCGTAAAATTTCAGCAATTCGTCGAGTTGCCATTGGATATTCTTGATCGATCGCGTTCCTTACAGCTAGTTTAATCACTTCTCAGCGTTTCGGCTCGGATTAGCGCCGGATCAGCCAATGCAAAAACCAGCCGCCAATTAGACCGATCCCGCCAAAGCGTACGGCTTGCCAAAAGGGATCGCTCAGTCGCACCCAGGAAAACAGGCGACTTTCGAGTTCAATTTCTAAGCTGTTGAGTTGGCGCTGAATTTGCTTGACTTCCTGCTGAAGTTGTGATAGGCGTTGTTGTAATTCTTCTTGCTGGCTTTGACCCTGTTTAACTTGGCTATAGCGCGCTTTGAGTTCGCTTAAGGCTTGTTCGGCGTTGAGGAGCGATCGCTCCAATTCTCCTTCGGGATCGACCGGGGAAGGCTGATTAGACATAAATTCAACTCGGCGCATTCAACCACCCCTCAGCATACTAGAGTTAGGCAGCAGCGATCCCCCCAGCGGATGATGTCGTTTAGCTTAGATAAAATGTAGATTCATGAATAAATCGCGGCGCTTTATGAACAAGTAGTATATTTTTTTAAAGTCGTCGCTTAGATGTTGAGCTTCTGTGATGTCTAATTTGCCTCTCGCGTCATCTGGATCGAAAAGCGATCGCTCTTGCAGCGAGATGAGTACGCTAGAACTCGCGCAAATCTTGGCAGAACGTTTAGCGATCGCGCCGAGCGACTGGCATCGCTTAAAAGCCAATCGCAAAGCTCGCGCGGGCGAACAACTCTCAGCCGCTTTAATCTTTCTCCTCAAAGACCAACCGGAGGAAGCCTTACCGCGACTGCAACAGGCAACCGGATGGCTCGACCGTTCGATCTCCGCCCCCCCTTGTCCGACACACGGTCATTCCTCAAACCCATCCCAAAGATAGGCGAGATCGAGCTAGTAAGACGAATGAGAGAGCAGTTTTCCTAACTTTAACTCTCGTTCGTCAGGGTTCCACTCCACTTGGTCAAAAACCTGATGGAGAATAAACAATCCCCGACCGCATTCCGATTCTTGATGGGGAAGCTGTTCGGAACGTTCAGTGCTGCAACAACAATCTGCGGGAATTCCCGAACCTTGATCGGAAATCACCCACCAACAGGTGTTTCCCATTACTGAGAAGCGAACTAAAACTTTTTTACTCGGATCGAGATTATTGCCATGCTTGGCAGCATTGACTAACGCTTCTTGCAAGCCGAGTCGCACCTCTGCCTGCAAGCGATTAGGAACGCCTGCGAGCAATAAATCAAGAACCGGACACAGGTAGAGAGTAGAAGCAAAGCTAATCGTACTCCACTTCGAGCTTACCGGACGCTGGGAAATCGCAATCACTCCAAAAACCCCTGAGCTTTCAACAGGACAGATACTCATCAGATCCAGGCTTTGCCTGAATTGCGAAAGCCGACATCAGGTTAGGCGGTACTCAAACTTGGGTCCTGAATAAAAAGCATGAATAAGGCTAAGAACAAATCAATTGTAGAAGCAGGTTGCATTGCCTTTGCCGTGGTTAGATCGGTCGTCCGCTCATCACTGAAGATGATTAAGAATTCAATCAAATTATTACCTGTCCACTCTCCTCTATTGTACAGAAAGTCTTTAGGAAAAACATCTAGCAAAGGTTAATACCTGAATTTGGCGGCGATGGATACCCCGATTTTCAGCTCGATATACTAGAATTTGCAGGTTCCTGGGCGCAGGCGTTCTCTAGTTGTACGCCGCCCAGCGAGAACCCCCTAAACGGCTCAAAAGACTCGCCTGACTGAGCGTCGATCTAGCCGCGATCGCCCATTTCCCTATCCGCCAGCACCCTATGACGTTATCTTCCTCGCGTTCGACTTCTGCGATTGATTTAAACCAAGTTAGACCTGAAATTCGCGCCCTTCAAGCTCAACTTGTGGAGTGGCGCAGGCGACTGCATCAGAAGCCCGAACTCGGATTTCAAGAACAGCTAACCGCCCAATTTGTCTCTGAAAAATTAACGCAATGGGGGATCGAACATCAAACAGGCATTGCCAAAACCGGCATTGTGGCAACGATCCCCGGATCGGCACCCGGTCGGGTACTGGCGATTCGAGCCGATATGGATGCCCTCCCCATCCAAGAAGAAAACACCGTCCCTTACCGATCGCAGCATGATGGCATTATGCACGCTTGCGGTCATGATGGACATACGGCGATCGCCCTCGGTACCGCCTATTACCTCGCCCAACACCGCCAAGACTTTAACGGCACCCTCAAAATCATCTTTCAACCCGCCGAAGAAGGGCCCGGAGGCGCAAAGCCTATGATTGAAGCGGGGGTTCTCAAAAACCCGGACGTAGAAGCCATCATTGGGTTGCACCTGTGGAACAACCTGCCGTTAGGGACCATTGGCGTTCGCCGTGGGGCGTTAATGGCGGCGGTTGAATGCTTCCGCCTGCACCTTTTCGGTAAAGGGGGACATGGTGCCATGCCCCATCAAACCATTGACTCCATTGTTCTGAGCGCCCAAATTATTAACGCCCTGCAAACCATTGTCGCTCGGAATATCGATCCCACCCAAGCCGCAGTCGTCACCGTGGGCGAACTCCATGCCGGAACTGCACTCAACGTCATCGCCGACAGTGCCAAAATGAGCGGTACGGTGCGCTACTTCGATCCCCAACTGAGCGATTATTTCGAGCAACGTCTGGCCCAAATTATTGAGGGAATCTGCCACGCTCACGGGGCGCGTTACCACTTAGACTACTGGAGATTGTATCCGGCTTTGATCAACGATTCGCAAATGGCGGATTTAGTGAGATCGGTAGCTTTGAGCGTTGTGGAAACCCCGGCGGGCGTCGTGCCAGAATGCCAGACAATGGGCGGCGAAGATATGGCGTTCTTTCTCCAAGAAATCCCTGGGTGTTACTTCTTCCTGGGTTCTGCGAATGCCGAAAAGGGATTGAATTATCCCCACCATCATCCCCACTTTGACTTTGACGAAACGGCTTTGGGGATAGGGGTAGAGATGTTTATCCGTTGCGTGGAGGCGTTTTTTTAGCCGCTAAAAAAGCAAGTGCGATCGCCACACTTGCTGAATTTGTGATTTCTGCCAGTTTTAGCTGCGCCGCCGTCCAGCGCGACGGGTGGGGGTGCGGGTTGAAATATCGTATTCTAGAGCCGCGCCAATCCCAAATAACAGGGGGCTAAAGACCCAAAATACTTCAAGAATGCCGCCGCTTTGGTAATCTGGTACGCGGGTGGCGGCATACTTGAACCACATATCGGCAATGTAGAGGCAAAAAGCGGCTGCTGCGATCATCCGCCAAGATTGGGAAAATCGACCGCCCCAGAACGCCAAGAGCAGGGTGGTTGCTGCAATGAGGAGTGCCACGTCAAAAACGGTGTAAATCAGCGTCACGGGCTTATCAAGAGGCGCTAAATCCTCTTCGAGTTTGACAACCCAATCAGGTGCTCTGCTCGCTGCGGGAGCGGGGGCTGGAGTGGTAGCAGCAGGAGTAGGAGCCGTCGGGGTTTGTGAGGTGGACGCCAGTCCAGACATCGAAGGGGGGAGCGATAGCCAAACCGCCAGGGCCATTCCCACAATCCCGATAGCGGCGATCGCGATCCATTGCTTGAGTTCTAAATTCAAGCGCCGACTGGTGACTGCGAGCATCATACCCCAAGATAGGCACAGGTAATTTAGCAAATAGAAAAAGTCACCGGGCGAAACGACTGGATCTTGTTCCCAGACAAATTCCCACAGGAAAAACAAGATATCGCCAATAACGTAGAGGAATAAGCCCAAACCAATGCCCAGCCAAACGTTGCGTCCGCTGACAATTTGAGGGCTGCGCCAGTTTCTCAAACACAAAATAGCAGCGCTGAGGTTGGCGACAAACCCAAAAATGTAGGTGCCTAGCAAGTACCACGTCGGGGGGCTTTCTCCTGGGGGAGTTGCGCCAAACAACAGAAAAAATAGCAGCGCAGCAACCGCCCAAGTTACGCCAGCTAAGACGATTGTTTGAGCGGTCAGGGGGGATTTCGCGGTAGATGATTTTTCGGCGGAGCTGCTCATAGGAAGTCCGGTGAACGCACAATCAGTTATTTTCAGCTTATTAACAGCAGACCATAGAATGAGCAGGTCTACAAGTTACTGCCATCTTAGGAGAAAATTTCCCTAGGTTTGGCAAATCGCACACAATTTTTCAACGAATTCAGTTAACCTGCATTCCACAGTTGACCGAGGGGAGATTTGTTGATCCAGGCGGTAAACTCAACGCGATCGCCATCAGAGAGGTCATCTAAAACCTCAATGGCTCGTGCGGTAAAACTGTCATTACCAAAATAGTCTTTCCCTAAGCGATGTAACTCTTGCAAGAAATTGATCAAGTGATGTTCTTGCCAGGGTTGAATGGGTAGCCCATCGAGGGGGTCAAGCGTTAGCATATCCTTAATGGCTTTTGCCGAACCGGCTTGAGGAAAGCTCCATTGAGCCAAGGCTCCAGCTAAATCTTTTTCAAAAGCGCTTGCTTGTCGATTGCCTAACAAATCTTCAATGTCAATATAGACGGCTTGGAGCAATAGCAAACAAGCCTGGGTATATAAAGCGGGTTTCGCTTCTGTAGTACCCGCCTCATCGTTAGCAAGTTGATCGAGCCGCACTTTTCCCCAAACGCTATAGCGATCCGGTTCCTCCAGCAAGACACAGGCTTTGCCCCGATTATCGGTTAAATCTCGCCAGTATGCCTTGGCTTCATCGGCTTGCGCGGCTGAAAAGACATTAATCAAGCGAAAAGTTTGCCCCTGATAGTTCAGAATCGGTATTTGCTGATCGCGTTTGGGGTGTTGAACGCTCGAAATTTCAACGTCCTGCCTCTTTAAAATAAACATGACACTGCCAATTGACTCCAGTCAGGGCGGGTGTGCGATGCCAGAGGGAGATCGCAATCCCCAAGAACAAATCGTTAGTAAATGCAGCACTCAACAATTGAGGCAGCTTCTGGGATCGATAGATGCAGTTTCACGCGCTTCGCGTTAGACGAATCGCCTGAATTCACAACTATTACCCATAATCGTACTATGCAACCTTTACGCTTGATGGGGTTTGCCTCTAGAGATAGATGCGATCGCACCCAATCGCACTGAGCTTTGAGCCACCAGCAAGCCGATTGCCGAACCTCCGACCCAAGCTGAGTTAAACAGCTTAACTTGAGACGGATCTTAGTATAGTTAGCGGTTAACCGTTGGGAGATTTTAACGAACTTCGGTAATCTTAATGAGATAGGGATGATAATCGGCTTGCCGATAGGAACCGACCCAGACTTCATAGGTGCCCGGTAGCCACTCCCCTGCTATTCCTGGGTTTTTGCCCACCAGGTCATCGTTACACCAGGTTCCCCCAGGGCCGCGCACGACCAGCATGGTGTCTTGTGGGCTTTGAACCTGCAAGCTGAGGTAGCTAAAAGCCTCGGTCAGGACAAGACGGTGATCGGGTCGATCGTTAATGAAGCCGACACAGAAGCCAGTAGAGGTTTCCACAATGCCAACCCGGTCGCTTGCAGACACTTCCCCCCCACCGATCCCTTTAAGAACGAGGGGATCGGGAGAAAACTTGGGGCTAACGGTAATGCTCCTAAAGGTCGGGGAAATGGGGGTGGTTTGGGCTTGACCTAGGGGCGCGAATCCGGCGACGGAAACGAGCATCAGCAAGCCACTGCGGGCTAAAAAACCAGAGCAAGGAAGTGGCAGACGTTTCATGATTTAGGATTGCGCGATCGCTTTTGCTTGTTCAATTCGGGTTCGATCTAACCCTTTGTGATTCAACAATAACCAAGATTGAATTAAATCGGGGCCATGTAACTCGCCGGTTAAGGCAGCCCTGAGACTCCGCATCACTAAGCCTTTTTTCAGCTTTTTCTCTTTAACCAAGCTTTGAATCATCCCCTGGGCTTGGGTTTCATCCAAAGATTGACCCTCAAGGCTTTCTAGGAGGGTTTGCAGGACTTCCGCCGATCCGGTTTGTTGCAACTGGGTGCTGGCTTCTTCGTTAATTTCTACCGTTTCGCGAAAGAAGAGTTGGCTCATCGCCACAGCTTCTTCTAAACGAGTTAAACTTGGGCCAATTAAGGCACTCAGACGATCGAGCCAAGGGCGATCGCGATCGAGATCGACAGCATACCCTGCCCCTTGCCAGTAAGGAACCAACAGTTCAGTTAATTCAGTCGCCGGGATCTGATGCAGGTATTGACTATTAATCCAGTCCAACTTCGCCCAGTCAAACTTCGCCCCAGCTTTATTCACCCGTTCAAAGCCAAATTGCTGCGCGGCTTCGGTTAGGGTAAAAATCTCTTGAGTGGAATCGGCGGGCGTCCAACCCAGTAAGGTCATATAGTTAGCTAAGGCGGGTGCTAAATAGCCCATCCGTTTAAAATCGGAAATGGAGGTAACGCCGTCGCGCTTCGAGAGTTTGCGACCTTCCATATTCAAAATTAACGGCGTGTGAGCAAATTCAGGAACCGGGTGTTCGAGGGCTTCATACAACAGAATTTGCTTGGCGGTATTCGCAATATGATCTTCCCCGCGAATGACGTGGGTGATGTGCATCTCAATATCATCCACCACCACCGCCAAGTTATAGAGGGCTTGCCCAATCGTATGATCTTCAGCAGAACGGGCAACCACCATATCGCCGCCGAGATCGCTACCGCGCCAACTGACCTTACCGCGAATCAAGTCATTCCACACAATTTCGCGATCGTCGTCAATTTTAAAGCGGATGACGGGTTTGCGACCTTCGGCTGCAAAAGCTTCGCGTTCTTGGGGGGTTAAATTCCGGTGGCGGTTGTCGTAACGGGGGGCTTCTCCGCGCGCTTTCTGGGCCTCTCGCAGGGCTTCAAGTTCTTCTGGGGTGCAATAGCAGGGATAGGCTAATCCCTTATCGAGAAGGGTTTGCACGGCTTGCTGGTAGAGATCGAGGCGCTTGGTTTGAAAGAAGGGGCCCTCGTCCCAGTTCAGTCCTAGCCAGGTGAGGCCTTCCAGGATATTTTCGGTATATTCTGGGCGCGATCGCTCTAAATCGGTATCCTCAATTCGCAAAATGAAGGTTCCGCCTTGACGCCGCGCAAATAACCAGTTAAACACAGCCGTCCTGGCTGTGCCAATATGTAGGTTTCCGGTAGGACTTGGAGCAATCCGAACTCTAACTGTCATGTTGATTGAATGTATTGATTTGATCGCAGAATTGCACGACTGGATCGATCGTCGTAGTCTACAAGGCTCAAGTCTAAATAGGTTGAGCGTAGTTTTTGCTGTGTATTCTCAATCTTAGCGACAATCCGCCAACTCTTATCGCCATTCTGAAACGGCGATCGCACCGTTCCGTTATAATCTGTTCGGCTAGGGGAATTTTCCAAAGCAAAATTTTTGATTGCGATCTATCCAAGAGTTGAAATATGCGAATTTTAATGATGGGGGGAACCCGTTTCATTGGGGTTTATCTGACTAAAATTCTAGTGAAGCAAGGTCATGAGGTGGTTTTGTTTAATCGGGGAAATCAACCCGCACCGATTGAAGGGATTCAACAAATTCACGGCGATCGCACTTCTGCCGAACAGTTGAAAGAACAGCTATCCTCAGAACGCTTTGACGCCATTTTTGACAACAACGGGCGCGAGTTAAGCGATACCCAACCCCTGGCGGAAATTTTTAAAGACCGCATTCAGCATTTCGTCTACATGAGTTCGGCGGGCGTTTATCTCAAATCTGACCAAATGCCCCACAAGGAAGGCGATCCGGTCGATCCCAAAAGCCGCCATAAGGGAAAACACCAAACTGAAGCCTATCTCGCGACTCAGGGTTTGCCTTTTACGGCTATTCGTCCCACCTATATTTATGGCCCGCAGAATTATAACGATCTAGAGGCTTGGTTTTTCGATCGGATTGTCCGCGATCGCCCTATCCCCATTCCCGGTAACGGTCAACATATCACGCAATTGGGTCACTGTGCGGATTTAGCGGCAGCAATGGCAAAAGTATTAGGAAAGGGACTGGCCATTGGACAAATTTATAACGTTTCTGGCGATCGCTATGTCACCTTTGACGGATTAGCCCGCGCCTGCATCGAAGCGGCTGGCAAATCTCCCGATAGCCTCAAAATTGTACATTACGACCCCAAACAGTTCGACTTTGGCAAGCGCAAAGCCTTTCCCATGCGCGTTCAGCACTTCTTTGCCGATGTTACCAAAGCCAAAACCGAACTCAAATGGCAACCCGAATTTGACCTCATCTCTGGCTTAAAAGACTCCTTCCATCACGATTATCTGACCTCTGGACGCGATCGCGCCGAGATTGACTTCTCTGTTGATGACATGATTCTGCAAGCTTAGAGAACCCAGGAATGCCACCAGAGACTGTTTTAAACAACTGTCTCTGGCTGGCGATGCCAATACCCTTTTAAGCGTTCAACTTGCTCGCGTTGGATACTGATTTGGCAGTCGGTAAAGGTAACAGAGTCGGGATCTAGAAAGTGAGCGATCGCTAATTCTATGACAAACTCAGGCGGCATCTTGTTTTGAATAGCATACTGTTCAATTGCCGTTTGAACCGATCGAGGCAGTTCGCTTAGAATGCCGTTGTCTTCTAAGGCACTGGGTTGCTCTCTAAAGAGATTGGAGTCTAGTTCTAAGAATTGAGCGATTGCAAACTCGATCGCCGCTGATGGAGGAACTTTAGCGGCATTGGCATACCCAACGATCGCTGACTGGACTTGCTGAGGAAGCGAGTTGAACAGTCGCAATTGTGTATCAACGCTAGGTAGAAACATCGCTTAATCCTCCTGAGCAATACGTTCGTTGTAGGGCGGACGGGTTTGCTGGAGCATAATCCGTTCTAATTGTAATGATAGCCGAGTCCAATCAAAGGATAAGACTCACTCGGTTTTAACTCAGCACTCAGCACTTTAAACTCAGCACTTTGAACTCAGCACTCAAGAAAGTGCTGTTTTTTTTGGGAACTAGAAATTACCTAGAGACAAATGACTCCATCTGCGCTAATATCTAACTCAGTCTAAATACGGTAACTTGACCGACGAACCGGAGATTTTAGGAGAACTCAGTATGAAGCCTTGGCGCTGGTTGAAAAACACCACTCGTAGATTTACAGCCTTATTTTTAGCAGGAATTAGTTTAAGCGTCGCGATCGCAGCTTGCACGCCCAATGCCAACACATCAGGAACTGGACAACAAGGACAGGCTTCAACAGTCGATCTGACCCTAGTCTCCTTCGCCGTCACCAAAGCCGCCCACGATCGCATTATTCCGAAATTCGTCGAAAAGTGGCAGCAAGAACACAACCAAACCGTGAGAATTAACGCCAGTTATGGCGGATCGGGTTCTCAGACTCGCGCGGTTATCGATGGCTTAGAGGCAGATATCGTCCAACTTGCCCTAGCCTTAGATACCGAAAGAATCGAACAAGCAGGACTGATTGAGCCAGGTTGGGAACAAGAATATCCCAACAACAGCATCGTCAGTCAATCCGTACCCGTCATTGTCACCCGTGCAGGCAACCCTCAAAACATCCAAAACTGGCAAGACTTAGCCAGAGACGGCGTGCAACTGATTACCGCCGATCCCAAAACCTCCGGCGTTGCCCGTTGGAACTTCCTCGCCTTATGGGGTTCAGTGACTGAAAATGGCGGAACCGAGCAACAAGCCCAAGAATTTGTCAGACAAGTTTATCAAAACGTCCCCATTCTCACCAGAGATGCTCGCGAAGCCACCGACGTTTTCTACCAACAAGGACAAGGCAACGTTCTCATTAACTACGAAAACGAAATTATTCTGGCAGCCCAACAAGGCGGGCAGCAACTCCCCTACGTTATCCCCGATGTCAATATTTCCATTGATAATCCTGTCGCCATCGTCGATCGTAACGTTGACAGACACGGAACGCGAGAAGTCGCCCAAGCCTTTGTCGAATATCTATTTACGCCAGAAGCCCAAGCTGAATTTGCAGCCGTTGGTTTTCGTCCGGTTGATGCTAGCGTTGCCCAACGCAAAGAAGTTGCGGACAAATACGCCCCCGTTAATACTCTATTTACCGTCCAAGATTTAGGCGGATGGGATACCATCCAACAGCAATTCTTTGAGGATGGCGCGGTTTTCGATCAAATTCGCGCGGGTAACTAAACCCCGGTGAGGGAAAATTGAGCTGTGTGATTGATGCTCAATTTTCCTCATTGAGTCTTTATCGTTTCGCTAATTGAGAATTCATGGCTGTATCTTCTTCTCCAGAAATTCGAGTCAGGCGTCCAAACGTTTGGCAGCAACTCAACCAAGTTTCCTGGGCATGGCGCATTACCGTTGTCTACCTCAGCATCATGCTGTTAATTCCCACCGCTGCCATGTTACTGCGTGCCAGTACCGATGGTCCTGTGCGGTTTTGGCAAGTTGCCACCTCTCCCATTGCCCTTTCTGCCTATGAAGTTACGTTTGTTACGGCATTTATTGCCAGTGCCATTAATGGCGTATTTGGCACTTTATTAGCTTGGGTTTTAGTTCGCTACGACTTTCCCTTTAAGCGTATCGTTGATGCCATCGTCGATTTGCCGTTCGCTTTACCCACCGCCGTTGCTGGTTTAACCCTAGCAACCGTTTATAGCGATAATGGGTGGATTGGTTCGCTGTTGGCACCTTTGGGAATTAAAATTGCCTTTACTCGGTTGGGGGTAGGGGTAGCAATGACTTTTATTTCCCTTCCCTTCGTAGTGCGAACGGTGCAGCCTGTTTTACAGGAAATGGAAAAAGATGTAGAAGAGTCGGCTTGGAGTTTAGGCGCTTCTCAATTTCAAACCTTTTGGCGCGTGATTTTACCCCCATTAATGCCAGCAATTCTGACGGGGGTAGCGTTAGGTTTTTCTCGCGCAGTTGGGGAATATGGTTCAACGGTATTAGTCGCGGCGAATATGCCTTTTCAAGATTTAATTGCTCCCGTGCTAGTCTTCCAACGATTGGAACAATATGATTATTCGGGTGCAACTGCCATCGGCACTGTCATGTTAGCAATTTCTTTGGGAATTTTATTGGGAATTAACTTGTTACAAGCGTGGGGCAGAAGATATGACTATAAGTAATGCCAGCAATTCAGAATTGTCTCAAGCTCAGGAACCTGCACGCCATCAAGAAGGCAAAATTAAGTATATTCTGATTGGGATCGCCCTCCTCTATTTAGCGTTGGTGTTATTAATTCCGGCGGTTAATGTTTTTGTGCAGGCTTTTCAAGGGGGAGTGGGGGCATTTCTCCAGGCTTTACAAACTCCCGATTTTATCCATGCGGCACAATTAACGTTAATTATTGCTGCGATTGTAGTCCCGGTTAATACCATTTTTGGCTTGTGTGCAGCTTGGGCGATCGCGCGTCATCAATTTCCGGGTAGAGCCTTAGCCATTAGTATTATCGACCTGCCCTTCTCGATCTCGCCAGTGGTTGCAGGTTTAATGATTGTTTTGCTCTACGGCAGAAATGGCTGGTTAGGGCCGATTCTAGAGGCTGCTAACTTTAGAGTCATTTTTGCTTTACCGGGAATGATTATTGCCACGGCTTTTGTAACTTTACCGTTTGTGGCGCGAGAAGTGATTCCGGTTTTAGAAGAAGTGGGAACCGATCAAGAAGAAGCCGCGAGAACCCTGGGGGCAAAAGATTGGGAGATTTTCTGGCGCGTCACGCTTCCTAATATTCGCTGGGGATTGCTGTATGGGGTGATTCTCACCAATGCGCGGGCGATGGGCGAATTTGGGGCGGTGGCGGTGGTTTCTGGCAATATTGCCCGACGCACCCAAACCTTACCGTTATTTGTGGAGGAATCTTATAAGCAGTATCACACCCAATCGGCTTTTGCGGCGGCTGTTATTTTAGGCTGTTTAGCGGTAGTGACGTTGGTATTGAAAGAAATTGTAGAGCGCAAAACTCGCATTAAAGATGTGGAGTAATCCCCGTTTAACGGGAGGTTTTCCGGATGTTTTGGGGTTCATGAAAGAGATACAACGATTTTCTCTTCGGTAAGGTACCACAAGATTCCCTTGAATCAGGGGAATTTCAATAAAGGGTCCTGCACAGAACCCCAAAATGCTCTACAAGTTGGCTCAGTGTTTTGAGTCCGATCCCTCATTGACACGATCTGGAGGATTTGTGATGTTAGCATCGTCTCATTCATTCTGAAGAGCATAGCGATCGCCGTCCGACTCACCAGCGCATTTGCTTGCGAATTCCCAAAGAATATCACTCAGAACCCGTAATTTCTCGGTTGACTTCTCGGCACGGTTTGATTGTCAATATCAATGCAGCTTTATTGGGCGCAAAAGTCCCCCAGGAAGGTTGGTTCGATCTCGACCTTCAAGGCACCCCAGAACAAATTCGCGGTGCGTTAATCGATCTAAACGATCTGGACTTAGAAATTTGGGAGAATTCTAGCGAACCGAATGATGGTTGGTAAGGCGATCGAAATCGGGGCTTCATTTGTTCCTTAAATCGAGAAAAGCTGAGGCTGCTTTTCTGGCTTAGAAATCGAGAATCAAGCTAAAGAGAGATGACAAAAGATTAGCTTGTGGATTTTACTACTAGAGCGGGCTATTGGTTCCGCAAAGGTTTATCCTTGCAATTTGATTCTCAACGCCAATGCCGGAAGCGAGTAGAACTCAACTTTCCGATTCTCAGTGCCATCGCCAACTCTCCCTAATCCCCCGTTTTGCGAGTGCTTTCGTTTTTGGGATTGGGGTTTTAGTGTTGGTTGGCTGGGTGGGCGATATTGGGCTGCTGAAAAGCATCCGCCCGGAGTTTGTCAGCATGAAAGCCAACAGCGCGATCGCCTTTATTGGCTTGAGTATTGCTCTGTGGTATACCCACTCCCGTCGCGGGCGATCGCGATCTTCTGGAATTGCTCAAGGGATTGCGATCGCCGTCTTAGCCTTAGCAACCCTCACCTTACTGCAATATGTCTTGGGAATCGATCTAGGAATCGATCGCCTCCTGTTTAGCGAACCCCCAGGCACGATCGGCACCGCCTATCCTGGGCGAATGGCTCCCAATGCGGCGGTTAACTTTATCTTACTGGCCAGCGCCCTGCTGTTTTTAAACCAGCACAACCGCCAATCGATTCGTTTTAGTCAATATCTCGCCTTAATGGTTGCCTTAATTTCTTGGCAACCCCTCCTCGGCTATGCCTATCAATTCCGGACTTTGTATGGAATTGCTTACCATACTCACATGGCCTTGCATACGGCGATCGCCTTCGTCGTGCTAGCTGTTGGTGTTTTAAGCATCCATCCTCACGTCGGCATTATGGCAATTATGGCGAGTCGCAGTTTAGGAGGCTTCATTGCCCGTCGCCTGCTAATTGCCGCAGTCATCATTCCCTCGGTGGCTGGATATTTGATTGCGATTGGATTTCGCGCCCAGTTGTATCGTACGTCCTTTGCTTTAGCGCTACTGGTTATTGTCAATATTGTCTTCTTTAGCGTGCTGATTTGGCTCAATGCCCGGACTCTCGATCGGGCCGATCGCGATCGCGCCGACGCCTTACTCGCCCTGCAAGAACTTACCGCCGAATTGGAATTGCGGGTTGAAAAGCGCACCGACGAACTGGTGAAAGCCAACCAAGCCTTAAAACAACAAATTGCCGAACGCCGCCAAGCCGAAGAAGCCTTATACAACCGCCAACAAGAACTCAAAGCGTTGTTGGAAAATACCCCCGATGTCATTATCCGCTGCGATCGCGACCTGCGTTATGTCTACGTTAACCCCGCCGTCGAACGTTCCACAGGAGTTCCGGCAGCAGCTTTATTAGGCAAAACCAGCGAAGAACTTGGGGCGTCTGAAGAATTATGCCAGTTGTGGAACGCCACCTTAAGGCGCGTCTTCGATACCGCCTCGGAACAAACTATTGAATTTCAATCCCCTAGTGTCACCGGAACTCGAACCTATCTGTCGCGAGTCGTTCCCGAATTCGATCGCGAAGGCGTGGTGCAAACCGCTTTAATTGTCAGCCGCGATATTAGCGATCGCAAAGCCACCGAAGAAGCCTTGCGCCAGCGAGAATTTACCCTGCGCCAATACTTTGAATTACCGTTAATTGGCATCGCCATTACTTCCCCGGAAAAAGGGTGGATCGACGTTAACCAGAAACTCTGCGATATCTTGGGCTATTCTCGCCAAGAACTCCAAGAAATGAGTTGGTTAGAACTCACCCATCCGGAGGATCTGGCGTTGGATATTACCCTTTTTCACCAAGCGCTATTAGGTCAGCGCGATGGCTATTCCCTCGATAAACGCTACATTCGCAAAGATGGGCAGATTATCTACACGAACCTCTCTACCCGCTGCATCCGCCGCGCTGATGGCACGGTCGATTATTTTGTGACGTTGATTCAAGATATCACCGAGCGCAAGCAAGCGGAAGAAGAACGCGCCCAACTGATTCGCGAACAAGCGGCGAGGGCGGAGGCTGAAACGGCCAACCGCATGAAAGATGAGTTTCTCGCGACCCTTTCCCACGAGTTGCGAACCCCGATTAATTGTATTTTGGGATGGGCGCAGCTATTACGCACCCGCCAACTGAATGATTCAACCCGCGATCGCGCTTTGGAAACGATCGAACGGAATGCCCGCCTGCAAACCCAACTGGTGGAAGATTTACTCGATGTTTCTAAGATTGTTCAAGGTAAAATTACGCTCAAATGCCGGAACGCCAATATTGCTTTAGTAATTCGCAGGGCGGTTGATACGGTTGGAACCTTAGCGGCGGCTAAAAACATTCAGGTTGAGATGGAGTTAGACCCGGCAGTAGAATTTACCTGGGCCGATCCCGATCGCTTGCAGCAAGTGGTCTGGAATTTACTCTCGAATGCGATTAAGTTTACGCCAGCCCAAGGTCGAGTCACGGTTATCCTCCAACAATTCTCTCAAGAGATTGCGATTCAAATTCGCGATACGGGCAAAGGGATTAGCCCTGAGTTTTTACCCCATGTTTTCGATCGCTTCCGCCAAGCCGATAATTCGATTACGCGATCGCATGGGGGGTTGGGCTTAGGTTTAGCGATCGTTCGCCACTTAGTAGAATTGCACGGGGGAACGATCGCGGCAGATAGTGCTGGTGAAGGGAAAGGCACAACCTTTACGGTGAAGCTTCCGGTTGTGCAAAACCCGCATCTGAGAAATAGCGATCGCCCGGAACCTAATCGATCGGCTTCGTCCGTACATCGGCGGCTTGCAAATCTACCCTACTTAAAAAACCTTCAGGTTTTGCTGGTAGAAGACGATCGCGATACCTGCGAATTAATTGAAATGGTTCTCAAACAAGCAGGCATCCAGGTGACACCCGTGCATTCAGTCAAAGCCGCGCTATCAGTTCTCGATCGGATGCGCCCCGATGCCATTATTAGCGATATTGGGATGCGCGAGGTTAACGGTTACGACTTTATGCGATTGCTGCGATCGCTCCCCTCCGATCGCTCCGATATTCCGGCGATCGCCTTAACTGCCTATGCTAGCGATCGCGACCGCGAACAGGCCTTAGCTGCCGGATTTTGCCAGCATTTGTCTAAACCGATCGAACCCGAAAAGCTAGTTAACGCGATCGCCAACCTCGTTCAGCAAACCGCCTTAACTGTTCCCTACTTTAAACTTTAGCGACCGAACAAACTGTAGCTTAAGGTACCCCAGGGAACGCATTAACATATTGAATCTTCAGATCGGCAAACGCTTCCACCGTTTGCGCCGTAAAATCAGGGAACGCATCAACCCATTGCCATTGACCGCATCGATCCGGAAAAGCATTAACCTGCTGTACCTTTAAATCTGGAAAAGCAGTCACCACTTGAACCTTCAGATCGGCGAACCGCTCGACTTTCTGCACCTTACCATAGAGAGGTCGCCCCTTATAAGTACAGTTTTCGCGATCGAACGGATTCTCATGAGAGGATGTGGGTTGGCTGAACGCAATCGAACTGACAACGATCGCTAGCCCGAACCAAAGCTTAAATCTCATCATTGTTTTGGGTTTAAAATCCCGTCCTTCTCTCTAATTTTGTATTTTATGATTACCAAAGGGCAAATTATCCAAGGGTTGCAAGCTGTTGCTGAAGCGATCGCCGAAAATAAAGATTATCTAACAGAACTTGATGCCGCGATTGGCGACGCCGATCATGGTATTAACCTCGATCGCGGGTTTCAAAAGGTTTTAGAACAATTGCCGACTGTTGCCGATCGAGATATTGGAAGCCTCTTTAAACACGTCAGCATGACCCTGATTTCTTCTGTTGGGGGCGCTAGCGGGCCGTTGTATGGGACGATGTTTTTACGCGCCAGTATCGCTACTGCTGGCAAAGAAGAACTTAACGCCGAAGCAATGGGCGCTATTTTAGTGGCTTTTGTCGAAGCCATTGTTCTGCGGGGTAAAGCCCAATTGGGAGATAAAACCCTATTGGATGTTCTAATTCCGACTCAACAAGCCTATCAAAGCGCGATCGCCCAAGGGTCAGATTTCCCCACCGCTTGGCAAACTGCCCTAGAAGCCGCCAAAACCGGGCGAGACAGTACCATTCCCCTAGTTGCGAAAAAAGGAAGGGCAAGTTATTTAGGCGATCGCGCTTGCGGCCATCTCGATCCGGGCGCAGTCTCCGCCTATCTGATTCTCAAAACCCTATTCGACCCCAACCTGTAATAAAGCGTTACATTCAAAGAAGAACGCATTCACTATCCTCTATGACTGTAGCTATAGAACGCGAGACAGCCACGCTTCCCGCCGGGGGGAACGATCCAACGCAGTTTGACTGCAAAGAAGTTTGGTATCCCGTGCATTATATCGAAGACTTGGATCGGACCAAACCTACCCCTTTTACCCTCTTAGGCGAGGATTTAGTCCTGTGGTGGGACAAACAAGCCGAATGCTGGCGGGCATTTGCAGATCGCTGTCCCCATCGTCTCGCGCCGCTTTCCCAGGGTCGCGTGAATGAGGCGGGTTGTTTAGAATGTCCCTATCACGGTTGGGAATTTGGCGGTACGGGGGAATGCAAATCCATTCCTCAACAACGGGAAGCGAACAGAGGAGAACTCTCGCCGCGATCGCAAGTGCGATCGCTTCCCACCACCGTCAGACAAGGGTTACTCTTCGTCTATCCAGGTCAACCAGAGAACGCTGAAAAGGTTGGCGTTCCCATCGTCGATGTTCTAGAGGACACCTCCTCGGAATGGGTTTGTCTCAACACCTTTCGCGATCTTCCCTACGACGCCCTCACCTTATTAGAAAATGTTTTAGACTCCAGCCACGTCCCGTTTACCCATCATAAATCGGTGGGCAATCGCAGCAATGCTGGCCCAGTGGATCTCGAAGTCGTAGAAGCCGATAAACAGGGCTTTAGGGGAATTTGGGAGGAAGGTCCCCGTCGAGGCACCTTGGGACGGCAGGAAAGCAGCTTTATTGCCCCAAATTTAATGTGGCATGACCTCACCTCCAAGCAGTTTGGCAGAACCTTAACGGTAGTTTATGCTACCCCGATCCGCAAAGGTGAATGTCGCTTATTTGCCCGGTTTCCCTTTAAGTTTCCCTCGCCGATCCCCCGGCTGATTATTGGTTTAACGCCGCGCTGGTATTCTCATTTAGGACAAAATGCGGTGTTGGAAGATGACCAAATTTTCCTCCATTACCAAGAACGCTATTTAGAAGCGGTTGGAGGAGGGGGAAATTATGCCAAAGCTTGCTATCTGCCCACGAAAGCCGATAACTTTGTCCTCGCCTTTCGCCAGTGGGTGAATGAATACCAAGCCGATCCATTTCCGGGGGAACGTTTACCCCCGCCTTTATCTCAAGCCCAACTTTTAGACCGCTATACTTCTCATACAACGCATTGTGCCAGTTGTCGCAAGGCTTTAGCCACTATTCAACGGCTGCAATGGGTGAGTATTGCAGTGGGCGCGATCGCGTGGCTTTGGGTTCCCCTGTTGGCGTTTGGGTT
Organism: Desertifilum tharense IPPAS B-1220; assembly: GCF_001746915.1. Lineage (NCBI taxonomy): Bacteria > Bacillati > Cyanobacteriota > Cyanophyceae > Desertifilales > Desertifilaceae > Desertifilum > Desertifilum tharense. The sequence continues at coordinate 43,776 of NZ_MJGC01000110.1, read as the reverse complement.
CGGTCATCTCTGGGGAAGTATCGCCAGTGGCGGTATCTTTATCCTGGCGGCGGGTGCGGCTTTCGCCCTCAACCGACTCAAACAGAGGTTTTACCAAGGCCGAGAAATTCCCCCGCGCAACCTCCCGGAAAAGTCGCGGGCGCAGTCCGGTTGATTTTGCTTCTAGCCCGAATGTTACGATTCGGGCTAACCCTAATTTAGAGTTTGGTCTGGGTCGCTCAGTTCGGTATCTTGAGGTTATCCACTGCAAACGATAGAGCGATGTCTTTTCACGAACAAAATCTAGAAGCTTTTATTGAACTGTTGAGCGACAAGCGATCGCGCCGCCTGTTTACTGAGAATAACCTCGCGGAACTCGCCAAAATGGTGTCTGCATTACCCGACGATGTGGAGAAACTCTCGATCGCGATCGCCACTTGGTACGAAACCCGTCCGACCATTGTAGATGCTCAACTCGATCTGCTTAACGAACTCCTCTCGCCGTCGGTTGCAGCGCCACAAAAAACGAATCCGCTGGCGATAGAGCGCGTTTCCAGCCCTTCTCAACCAGCGGTTCAACCTGTGAAACAACCCATCAATAAACAAGCCTTACAGCAAGCGATCGATCCGCAATGGCGCGATCGCCCTGAGTCTGGCCCAAATTAGAGATGATCCGGCTGGCGTAGCATTCGGTGTTTTTGCCGCAGCCAGTCTTGACCTAACTGAATGGTAATATCGGAGCGCAAACTGCCCGTACTTTCAACGCGCACTTCCCCAAAGCCGAGCGATCGCTGTAAGTCTTTGGCCACGGTCACATCGCCATCTTGGGCGACAATGCGCGTCACCTTTAGCGGTTCGTTCCACGGCCGACTGACATAAACATTGCCATAGCCTTGGTCGTAGAGCGTATTCACCAAATCGTCAACCGCGCCCCATTCGCCCGTACTATCTTGAATGGCTACATTCACGTAGGCGGGATCGAGGGACTTAACGGCCCGTGCAGTCGTGGCAGTTGCCATGCCAAAATGCTGACTCATCATCGTATCGATGCGTTCGTAGTCGGGCAACCAGTAACTCGCCTGATATTCCTCTGGCGAACTGAACCGACCTGGAACCATGAGCATTTGGACTTGAGAGCGGTCTGTACGGGTTGCGAACCCAGCGAGGGCAAACAATTCTTCAACGCTGAGGTTGGTGTCGAGATTCGACTGAATAATAGACATCAACTTCGGCAAACGAGCCAAGGTTGTAGGGTTTAGCGCTTGTTCGAGTAAGGCTCGAATAAATAACTGCTGGCGTTGAATCCGTCCAATGTCGCCTAAATCATCGTAACGGAATCGGACAAACTGCATGGCGCGATCGCCATCAAGGTGCTGCTGTCCGGCCTTGAGGTTGATGTATAGATGTTGACTATCATCTCGGTACTCCATATCCTGCGGGACATAGAGCGTAACGCCACCGAGGGCATCAATCAACTTTTCAATTCCCTGGACATTGAGGCGAATGTAGCGATCGATGCCAACGCCGCCCAGCAGTTCGCTAACGGCCTTCGCTGAAAGAGCAGGGCCGCCATAGAAGTTCGCCTCGTTAATTTTCTGCAAGCCGTGGTCTTCAATCCAACTGCGCGTATCGCGGGGAATCGAGAGGGCGGACAGCTTGCGCGTTGCCGGATCGAAGCGCACCAGCAGCATGGTATCGGTTAAGCCTTCAAAAGAATCCACCAAAGCGTGGTAGCCCAGGTGCTGAAGGCGGTCTGGTGGATTATCAAGATCGGAGGTGAGAACTTTGGTTCCGAGAATTAAAATATTGACGGGGCGAGTCAACTCAGGCATTTGTAGCGTCCCGCCTGTGGCAATGCGATCGCCCTTGCCAAAAACAGCAGCTTCCTCCGCTGTCAGGCGAGTTTGCATCAGCGGCGTACTGGCTAAAGAAATCGCCAGCAAAGCACCGGCTGTGGCAGACAATAAAGCAATTCCCGATAAACCCAGACCGATACCAATCCACCGCACATTACTGGGTTTAATTTGCTGGGGAGAATTTTGTTTCAGATGTTTCTGAGCCGCCACTTGCTTCCTCACACACTAAATAAGGACTTTAAAGTAAAGTCGCTGAATTCGCAAATGCATCCTTACGACGATTAGTATAGGGAACTTTGCTTATCCCTGCTGCTCTTGGAAAAAATTGTCCTGAAAAGACAGCATTTTCAGCAGTTGAGCCATATTACTCTCTTTCTGAGAGTTTAAGCGAGATCAGCATACTCACCTCCCCAATCTCTGGTATACATTGCCGACCCTCTTTGCTCCCTCCCACTGAAGTAGCAATTTTGTCATTGTTCGCCTAGGGGGTCAATAGGAGGGGTACCCGCTAAAGAACGCGATCGCTCAGATGACTCACTCCCGGTAAGCGAGTGGACTTACGCTGCCACAGGCGAACCATCAGCCAGAAGTTGATTAAAAAGTAGCCAGAGGTGAGCAGACTACTGGTTAACAACAACGGAAACGCGTAGGATTCCGAACTTCGGGCCCCGGCTTCTAGGACGGCATGACCGCCCACCCAAGCTAAGGCTAATAATACTGCTAAACGACTGGCTGCACGCTGCTGGCGGTTCCCCTGACTGCGAGCAATAGTCCACAGTGCCGAAATACATCCTAAAACAGGCACATAATAGATAAACAACTGCAAGCGATTGAGTTCAGCGTTCTCAAAAGGGTCAGTCTCCTCTCTCATCAACCGTTCCCCTAAACCAGACCTCTACAGCCCTATTCTAGGCGCTCGGTCGATGGGTCAAGAAGATTAGCTGCTTATTCATAAAGACAGAACCCACTCAAAGATTTAAGCGTCATCATAGCCAAGAGAAAGAACGTTAATTACAGCGCGATCGCGTTCAAGATCGTTAACTGAGAGAATGCATTTTGGTTTTTCCGGCAAACCTCAAGGGGTGAACCCGTCATTACCGTTGTGGTTTTTTGCTTTTATCCCCTTTAAACTCGGCGAAAGCCTACTGATTGTCACCCTACCTTTACTCATCGTTCAGGGGGTAGACGGAACGGTTGGCGATGTTGCCCGCATTCACGCTTTAACCGCCTTAGTCGGGGTTGTAGGGTTTATTTTTTGGGGCAACTTATCCGATCGCTTAAGGGTACGCCGTCCTTTCTTGATTTTAGGCTTTTTAGGGTTTGGTTTTTGTACCAGCCTACTCAGTTTTGCCGAAACCTTGCCGCAGGCGATTTTATACAGCACGCTGAACGGGTTTTTCATGACCAGCATTACTCCAGCCAGTTCAGCTTTAGTGGTGGATAGTTTTCCCGAACAAGAGTGGTCGGGATATTTCGGGCGATTTTATCAAATGAGCGGCTGGAGTTTTGTCGCCAGTCTGGTGCTGGGAATTGTGTGGCTAACGGGTCGATCTTCCCTGGTCGATCCAGAAACGGCCTTGCGCCGTCTGGTGCTATTCGCCGGAACCATTACCTTCCTCAGCGTGCTGTTGTGCTGGGGATGGGTTAAAGAACCGCACCATCATCAGCCTCGTCGTCGGTTTAGCCCTCAACTCCTCGGTCGTCTCACAGTAGCTGTGATTGAAAAACGGGCAACCTTTTATCCGGCCCGCCTATTATATTTTGTCTGGCACCCCGATCTACTGAAAGCGACGTTTCGCGAAGCATTACCAGAACGTCCCCGTTGGAAAACGCTGCCAGGAGTAGCCCTCCTAGAAACCCGCTTAGGTCGCTATTGCTTGTGTTCGCTGTTTTTGTTTATCTCGTTTAATCTAATTTTCGTTCCCCTACCCATTTTCCTGACCGAACGCTTGCAAGTGACGAATGCTCAAATTTTTGCGATCGCCTTAAGCAAAGCTTCCCTAGAAACCTGGTTTTATGTGCCCATCGGTCGCTATATCCAACAGCATTCTGGCTGGCGCTTGCAAATTCAAGCCACGGCTGCGCGTTGCGGCTTGTTTGGGATTTTTACCTTGCTAGCGCTTACCCCACCCCATCCCAGCAACCTCTTGATTGTGGGTCTGGTTCAACTGTTTAATGGGGTGACTTGGGCTGCAATTAGCGTATCGGGAACAACTGCGATCGCTCGTCTTGCTCCCAAAAGCCAAGAAGGACTCGCGATCGGGTTTTATAATGCGAGCATCGGCGTTGCTACGGCTGTCGGTAGTTTGGGAAGTGGATTTTTTGCCCTGCGGTTTGGCTATAGTGCGTGCTTCGGACTCGCCACTTGCATTGCTGCACTGAGTACCCTGTGGCTGTATCAACTCCAACGGGAAAGCTTCTCCACCTCCCTTACCCATCCTAACGATTGAGCGCCGGATCGACGATTGAACCCAAAAATAACAGGCTACCCGTTTGATTATCGCGGATCGCACAGAAGAACGGTCGATCGACCACCATTTGGAAGGGTTCTGTCGGCATTTGTGCTGAAGTGGTGCGAATTCCAATGGAGGTCACTGCGGCGGCTTCTGTTCCTTCTTCGTTCACCTCTACGAAGGTTTTATGCTTCACCTGGTCAATGTAAACGGGTTCGGTCGTCATTTGGGTAAACTCGGCTTGTCGGCTAAAAGCCACCCCCATGCCTAACGCGCTCAATGTTTGTTCTAGGTTGGTGCTATATTCCATTTTGAAGCGGGGAAGTTGAATCGAACCCTCCCGTCTTCTAAATTGAGCCATCCAGGTATCCCAGTTTTCGGCATTCAGTTGTTGTTGGAATTGAGCGAGATTGCGATCCGGTTTGGGTAAAAAGACGTACAAACTCCAGCGACCGTTAGAATAGGGCAGGCTAATTGCTTGAAAGTTATCGGTTTCTAAATAACGATAATTGCCGCGCTGCGACATTAACGGCACGGTTTTTGTTTGCGTATTATTCACATAAAAGGGTTGATTAGTGGTCTGGCTTTTATCAAATTGTGCCGTCCAATTTCCCTTAAAGTAAATGGCATTAATCAGAAATAAGACATCATCCGGTCGCAAGCGATCGACAATTTGGTTAATTTTGCCGTTGGTATTTTCCTTTACCCAATTATTAATAGTTTGAGTTGCGGCTGGGTCTTGAAAATCTAAATCTGTCACCTGCGCTCGATAAAATTGGCGATTGTTCTGGAGAAATTGCGGATTAAAGGTGATGCCTTGTCTAGCCCATAATGAATTAGCAATTTGCAACTGGACTTGAGGATCGGCATTTTCTAGAACGGTCTTAAAATCGGCGTAGGCTTGGTTGACCTCCGACAAAGATAGACCTTGAATCTCTAGCGCCTGAGCCATTGCCTGTTGCGTGTCTCCCGTTGCCCCGTTGTAAGCCATAGAAAGCGCGATCGCAATACTAGAAGGCGAAATAAAGATATTTTTTTCTCCTTCTTGCTGGCTCAGTTGCGAAAACAGATTAAAACCAAATTGAGTATTTGCTGTTACCAGACGTTCGTCAACTGTAGGAATTGAATTCATGGGCGTTTGTTGAGAATAAATCGGCTGAGATTGAGCCATTCCTAAGTCTAAATAATCTAACCCTACGCTTCCTAGTAACCCCAGCATCACCAAAGCAGCGATCGCGCTACTCCTCATCAGTTGAATCTTCATGGATTGACCTTTATCGTTCAGTCACTTTTTTAGGGCTTAATGTTCAAGATAGGGCCTCAAATGGAGTCAAACCAAACGGGCATTATCCTAGCTCCACATCTTGCAACATTAAAACTGAGAATAACTCTCTGTTCTAAGATGCCATAACCCCTTTTAAAGCGCGGTCTGGTTACTGAAACCGTAACGTTAAGCAGATAGACAAAGAGCGAGAAGAGAGTGCCAAATCGAGTTTATTGCACTGGAACTGACCACCAAGCGATCGCATAATCTTGAGTCGGTTCGTTTGCCTGCTGGTGGAAATAAACGCGAATTTTGTAGCGTCCTGTTTCGGGAATGCGCTGGAAGATATGCTCCGTACTGTCTACCTCGCTGACCGAAGACCAAATATTATCTTGAATATTGTTGGAGTCTGCGGGCATCAGGTAGAGATCGAGGTTATTTAAACCCCGATCTGTAAAAGTTTCCCCCAAATCGTATTCGCCATTTTGATTGGCATCATTTAGCTCAACATGGCGGTTCCAGACCAAAGTCGCACTCAGCATACTCCCCGCTTGCAAGGGGCGTTCGAGGATATAGTCTTGATAGGGGCGATCGCCAACCGAAACCCTATTGTAATCCCAACCCTTGGCAGGAACAGCGCTACCGGGTTGCCATTGACCCGCACTAAATTGCTGATAAGCGCGATACGCATTCAATTGTCCGGCCCCTAGTTGAATATCCAAGGGGATTTTGCGGTCGTAGAAGGCTTCAGACGCTAACCAAGTCCGATGGCTTTGATCGAAAATATCGCGCGTCATGCCCAAATTTAGACCATTCCCTCGGTCTTTCAACTTATCGGCAGAATTAAACATCACCGCCTTCATGACTTCGTGACGGCGAGCATCTAACGTCCAGTTGGGGAGAGTCGTATTGGGAACAGATGAGAGCGATCGCTGAATTTCTCCATCGCCGTATTCTTGAAGTAACGCCACCGTCGCCGTGACATGGGGGGCAGCAAAACTCGTACCGCTTGCCCGTCCAATCGTTCCATCCAGATTGACTAAAGAAATTTTACTGCCCGGTGCGACTAAACCAATAGACCGACGAGGCCCGACATTACTTTCATAACCGGCAATGCGTCCCGGCGTCCCGGCGGCAGGGTCGCCTAAATTAGCAAAATCGGTTTTAGAAAAGCTGCCATTTTCCAGGCGGGTAAACGCCACGTTAATGCCATTGTAATTATCGGTGGGAATCGAAATGCCGCCTTTACCTTGGTTGCCTGCAATCACGTAAAGCACATTATGCACCCGCGCCGACCAATCAATACATTGGGTTAACAGGGCATTTCCATCTAACAAGGCGTTGGGACGCGGATCTTGGCGCAAAGATTCCCCGAAGCTAAAATTAATTGCTCTCAAGTCGCCGCCATTTTGCTGCGCCAAGTGTTGGGCGGACAGACATTCTTCCGGCTGACCGCTGCGCCGTAGGGTGCCAATAGCGGCCGAGTGTAACCGCGCCCCCGGTGCAACGCCGGGAAAGGCTTTATCGGAGCTAATCATCACGCCTGCGACTTGTTGAGCGTGCAGATCGACGTTAGCGTTATTTTTAGCAATGGTATTGCGAAAGAACACTTTAAACGGCGCGATCGCAGGATTGCGAGCCACCGCCTTATCTAACCCGAACAGTCCGGGGCGACCAATCTCAACTTGACCAATCGCAATTTTACGGCCGATTAAATTATAAGGGGCTTCGTGAAGGCGCAAGGCGTTAATTCCGTTTTCCCCAAGGGAACTCTCTGTAGCGAAGACGGGAATTGCCACGAGGGAAGCCCCTAAACCAAAGGCAAATCCCGCTAATTTTTTGAAGGTCTTTAGTTGAGCCAATGTAGCTCCTCCCTATACACGAGCGAACAGTGGAACATTGAGGCGCGATCGCAGTTGGTAATACTGAAGATTTTGTTAAACTGGACACAGCAAGACATCAGACCAGGAGAATATCGACTGCCATGACCGAAACGAAATCTCAGAAACCCATTGTCGTTGCCCCATCTATTCTATCTGCCGACTTTAGCCGCCTCGGAGAAGAAATTCAAGCGGTCGATCGAGCTGGAGCAGATTGGATTCACGTTGATGTCATGGATGGTCGGTTTGTTCCGAATATCACGATTGGTCCATTAATCGTTGAAGCCATTCGTCCTGTCACCCAAAAACCGCTAGACGTTCACCTGATGATTGTCGAGCCGGAAAAATACGTTGAAGATTTTGCCAAAGCTGGGGCGGATATCATTTCGGTTCACGCCGAGCATAATGCTTCCCCTCACCTGCACCGGACGCTTTGCCAAATTCGCGAATTCGGCAAACAAGCCGGAGTTGTGCTGAATCCTTCAACACCTCTAGAGCTGATTGAATACGTGCTAGAGGTGTGCGATCTGATTTTAATTATGAGCGTTAACCCCGGATTTGGCGGTCAAAGCTTTATTCCGGCGGTGGTTCCCAAAATCCGCAAGCTGCGTCAAATGTGTGACGAACGCGGTTTAGACCCCTGGATTGAGGTGGATGGCGGTCTGAAAGGCAATAATACCTGGCAAGTTCTAGAAGCAGGGGCTAATGCCATTGTTGCTGGTTCTGCGGTCTTCAAAGCCAAAGATTACGCAGAAGCGATTACCGGAATTCGCAACAGCAAGCGTCCCGAACCTCAACTGGCGACTGTTTAGTCCGAAGGTGCTTTAAACAAAAACGGGCGACTAGTGTATAGCCGCCCGTTTCGTTAATCGATGATGCAATTAAGCGCGATCGATTTCGTCTTTAATGGAATCTTTGATATTTTCTTTGGTATGCAGAGCTTGAGCTTCTGCTTGCTTAATTTTGCCTTCGGCTTGGTCGCGGCGATTTCCGGTGACTTCGCCTACAGCTTCTTGAAGCTTACCTTCAATATTTTTAGCGGTTGCTTCTGCTCTGTTTTCAATACTCATAACTTTGAATCTCCAAGTTTTGGATAAACGGATGTTTGACTTGTCTCTATCTTGTCAAAAAACACCGTTTACCCATACCCATCCCAGGAGTGATTCTACCTCTGTCTCAAGACAGCTTATCGCTCGCCGGGAGGTAAATAATCGCTGTACTTTTCTTGGTCGAAGTAATATAGGGTGCGAATGGGGTAGGGAATATTGAAGTTTTCGCGATCGCAAGCCCGTTTCAGAGCAATAATCACTTGAGTGCGAATATGGCGAACATGCAGTTTTTGGGGAAGCGTCCAATAGCGCACGACAAAATCAATAGAACTATCGCCAAATGCCACAATATCAATTTCTGGGGGCGGTTCGTTCACAACTCCTTCAACCCGACTCACCGCAGTAAATAAAGTATCGACGGCTTCCTGTAAGGGCGTATTGTAATCTAAACCAATTTCTAAATCGGTACGACGATAGGGTTTAGCAGTTAGAACCTGTACGGGGTTGGTAAAAACGATCGCATTGGGAACAACCACTAATTCCCCTTGATAGGTGCGGATTTGGGTAGAACGAATGGCAATTTCTTCTACCGTTCCCTCATATCCTTCTACCACAATTTGATCGCCGATGCGGAAGGGTTCTTGCAACAGCAGGAGAATACCTGCCAGAAAGTTCTTAAAGATGTCTTGGAAGGCAAAACCAATAGCAACGGAACCTAACCCCAATAGTCCAATGATATCGCCGAGTCGCAGGTCGGGAAATGCCACTACAGAAGCGATCAGAATCCCAACAACCCAAGCACCCACATAACTCAATTGAACCATGAGCGATCGCAACGATTGATTTTTGACCGTGCGATTGCTGACATTAGAGACAATTTGGCGAACCAGTTTTGCTGCCCAACTGGTGACAAACACCAGGATAATCGCCAGAATGATTGCGGGAAGTGCTTTAATTGTAAAATCGAGTAAGTCTAGTAAGCTCGCTTGGATTTGGCGGATCAAGGAATCATCCATAAAGTATACGATAGGCAAATTTTCCCTTCGTTAGAATAGCACTAAGGGTTTCTCGGCTGTATCTATAGCCTGGTTGACTGCTAAAAGGGTAGCCACGTAGGTTAGGTTGAGGTATGAAACCCAACAACACCCACACAGCATAAGGCGTTCAGCGGTTTTGTCAGTCAATTGTTGGTTGGAGCGGACAGCGATCGCTCAAAGTGAATCGTAATACTATCGGAGAGCGATCGCAAATAGGTTAAGAGCGCATAGATAAACACTAAAATCCCTGCCATCTCCAATCCTTCCTCAAGTGCTACCCATAACGAGTAGATGAGGTTCTCCTTACCGTAAATGTAAGCATAATATCCGCCAATCAGCTCAATTCCCAAGGTTCCTAACAAGAATAAACTTGCCGCCAGAATAAAGCGATTGCGGGTTTTAGGGGGAAGTGAAAGCGTAAACTTACGATAGGCGATCGCCAATAGCACCACCAGCACAAACCCTAAAATCACCCAGGTGAAATAAAAAATACCCGTAGCGTTCAAGGCATTGCGGAGAGGTTTAATCGTTCGCTCGTGCAATTCAATAATTTCATCAACGCCCATTAACAGAAAAATCAAGGATAATCCTTGCCAATGGCGCAAATAGCGATCGCGTTTTTGTTTTTTCAGGAGAGCGATCGCTCCAAGTAACATTGCACACCCAATGAGCGATAACCCTGAGTAGAGAGACGGAATATTAAATTCCAAATCTAGATCGAATAGAGGAATCATCCCCTTAAGACTGCCATAACCCAGGACATGCTTAGAAAATTGTCCCAGAAAATGAGCAGCCGCTAAACCCACAACAACCCAACCTAAAAAACGCACTATTCTTTCAGGCGAGAGACGAATCTCTACAGAAGCGCGTTCGCTAGAGGAAGTCGGGGATTGTTTGACATTGTGAGAGCTTTTCACGACAGGATCGACCGATGCAGTTTTCTTTAATTCATCCTTTGGAAAGACTCCAAAAGAGGCTCAAGCGAGTACCTTTAACGTCTCATTAACTAAGAGTTAACCTTTTTAATGGAGGAATAACCTTCACTCCAAAGATAGAAATTAGGGCAAATTCAGTTGCGATCGCCCCCATTTCCGCCAAACTTGTAAAGATAGATGTAGAAACCTCAACAGGTTTAGGAATTGCGATCGGAAACTTCATGGACGTTCAAACTCAAGCGATTACCCGCCCCACTTGGGGAAATGCCCTCGCCCAACCCGCTACAGAATTTGGCTTAACCCCCTTACCCCTCCTTTCAGGTCATATTCCCCAAGGGTTGCGCGGCACCCTATACCGCAACGGTCCCGGACGGTTGCAACGGGGAGGTCAACGGGTGGGACATTGGTTTGATGGAGATGGGGCCGTTTTAGCCGTTCATTTCACCGACAACGGCGCAACGGGGACTTATCGCTACGTGCAAACTCAGGCTTACCAGCAAGAAGCCGCCCAAAATCGCTTTCTGTTTCCCAACTATGACATGAGCGCCCCTGGACTCCTCTGGGAACGTTGGGGAAAACCCGTCAAAAACGCAGCCAACACCTCAGTTTTAGCGCTACCCAACAAACTCCTGACCCTGTGGGAAGGCGGCCAACCCCACGCCTTAGATTTGCAAACCTTAGAAACGCTAGGACTCGATGACTTAGGGCAACTTCAGTCCGATTTTGCCTATTCTGCCCATCCCAAAGTCGATCCAGCCACCGGCGATATTTTTAATTTTGGGGTCAAAGCCGGGTTAAATGCCCAACTCTACCTTTATCGCAGCGACGCCACCGGGAAAATCCTGCAACATAATCAGATTCCCCTCAAGGGTGTCCCCCTCATTCACGATTTTGTGATGGCGGGTGCGTATCTCATCTTTTTTATTCCACCCGTTCGTCTAAACCTGCTACCGGCGGCTTTGGGTTTAACAAGTTTCTCCGATGCGTTGGAATGGAAACCCAGTTTAGGAACCGATATTTTAGTTATCGACCGCCAAACCTTGACCTTAGTGAGTCGGGCGACAACAGAAGCCTGGTTTCAATGGCATTTTAGCAATGGTTTTGTTGAACCCCAGGGGACAATTGCCATTGATTTTGTCCGCTATGCCGATTTTTATAGCACCAACCAATACCTCAAAGAAGTAGCAACGGGCAAAACGCAGACAACCGCCAAGGGAGAGTTGTGGCGCGTACAACTTGACCCCCAAACGGCGAAAGTTAAACAAATTCAACTTTTAATTGACCAACATTGCGAGTTTCCCCTCGTTCCTAGTCAATTTGTTGGAGAAGATTCGCGCTATACCTATTTGTCTTGCTATCGTCCGGGACAAAAGTTAGGGGAAGATTTGCTGGGCGCGATCGCTCTCTACGACCAACAGCACGATACGCTAACAGTGGCCGACTTGGGAGAAAACCGCTATCCTACAGAACCGATTCATGTGGTAGATGCCGATAACCCTGAAGGGGGTTGGATTTTAACCGTGGTTTATGATGGCAACATCCACGAAAGCGAAGTGTGGATTTATCAGTGCGATCGCCTCAATGAAGAACCCATCTGTAAACTTGGATTACCTAGCGTTATCCCAATGGGCTTTCACGGAACCTGGAAACCGGCTTAAAGTATCCGGAATTTGCCATAGGCTAAAACGGAGTAAAGACAGATTCACCCCCACGGAGGCTCTATGTACGCCGTAATTTCCCGCGACAAAATTCAACTTCCCGCCGGAACCGTGGTGCGAATGCCGGGAACTTGGCAAGATTATTGTACATTGCGCCAAAGTCGGGGCGATCGCTCTCTCCCTCGCCTGAAATTTCGTCTGGGTGAAATTTTACTGATGAGTCCCTTACCTAAACATGGACGCGAAGCTAATATCTTGGCAGATATCGTGAAAGCCTTGTTAGACAGCGAAACTCGCGATTACGAAGCCTTTACGCCAATTACAATGGAAATTCCTGAAGAAGGGGGGATTGAACCCGACTACTGTTTTTATATTGATAACTGGCAAGCGGCTGTGGGTCAAGACCGCCTGAATTGGCAAGTCGATCCGCCTCCCGATTTAGTGATTGAAATTGATGTCACCACCTACACGGCGGCGGAAGATTATGCACCCTATCGCGTTCCTGAAGTCTGGTTACTCAAAAATAACGGCTTAAAAATTTATGGCTTCTCAGGGGAATCCTACCAACAGCAGTCTGCTAGCCGCTATTTTCCGAACGTAGACTTATTTGGATTAATAGAGCAAGTGCTGCAAGTAGCCTCAATTCGCGGAACAGGTGCAGCGCTACGAGAACTCCGCCAGCAGTTCATGCGATCGCGCCCGTAAGACGCAACAGAAACTACAATAAAAGTTCGATGCTACGCGAACGGTTGAATAACTTGCTGCTTTTCTCCTTATGACCACCAAACGCAAATATCACATTACAACTTTTGGCTGCCAGATGAACAAAGCCGACTCCGAGCGGATGGCGGGTATCCTAGAGGAGATGGGCTTTGAATTTGTCGAAGACCCGAATCAGGCGGGTTTAATTCTCTACAATACTTGTACGATTCGGGATAATGCCGAACAAAAGGTTTACTCTTATCTCGGCAGACAAGCCAAGCGCAAGCAGCACGAACCCGATTTAACGCTCGTGGTGGCGGGTTGCGTGGCGCAACAGGAAGGCGAGGCGCTACTGCGGAGGGTTCCCGAACTCGATTTAGTCATGGGCCCCCAACACGCCAACCGCCTGCAAGACTTACTCGAAGAAGTCTTTAATGGCGCTCAAGTGGTGGCAACTGAACCCATTCACATTATGGAAGATATCACCAAGCCGCGCCGCGATAGCAAAGTCACGGCTTGGGTTAACGTCATTTATGGCTGTAACGAACGCTGTACCTATTGCGTTGTCCCCAGCGTGCGGGGGGTGGAACAGTCGCGTACCCCAGAAGCTATCCGTGCAGAAATGATTGAACTCGGACAGCAGGGGTATAAAGAAATCACCCTCTTAGGACAAAATATTGATGCCTACGGTCGCGATTTACCAGGGGTAACGCCGGAAGGACGCCACCTACATACCTTTACGGATCTGCTCTATTTTGTCCATGATGTGCCAGGGGTGGAACGCTTGCGCTTTGCGACTTCCCATCCGCGCTATTTTACCGAACGCCTGATTAAAGCCTGCGCGGACTTACCCAAGGTTTGCGAGCATTTCCACATTCCCTTCCAATCGGGCGACAATCAAGTCCTGAAGGCGATGGCGCGGGGCTATACCCCTGAAAAGTATCGCCGGATTATTGATAAAATTCGCGAGTATATGCCCGATGCGGCGATTAGCGCCGATGCGATTGTGGGTTTCCCTGGGGAGACGGAAGAACAGTTTGAGAATACCCTGAAACTGGTAGAAGAGATTGGGTTTGACCAGTTGAATACGGCGGCTTATTCTCCCCGACCGGGGACGCCTGCCGCCTTATGGGAAAATCAGTTAAGCGAGGAAGTCAAAGCCGATCGCCTGCAACGGCTCAACCATTTGGTCTCAATTAAGGCCGCAGAGCGATCGCAACGCTATCTCAACCGGATTGAAGAGGTGCTAGTTGAGGATGCGAACCCGAAAGATCCCACCCAAGTGATGGGTAGAACGCGGGGAAATCGCCTCACATTCTTTGCGGGCGAGATTGAAGAACTCAAAGGTCAGATCGTCCCGGTTCAAATTACCGAAGTTCGCGCTTTTAGCTTAACCGGAGAGCGGTTGTTTGAGGGAAGCCCAGCCAAACCTTTAGTCGGCGCGGGTGCTTCCTGAAGCCAACTGAAAGTCTGGAGATCCCCTAGTTGAGGTCTAAATCGGTATTGGGGGTTTGTTCAGGCTTTTTGCTTTTGCGTTCGGTGAGAAAGGTTTGTTTAGAAGCCTCTTCTGAAGGTGAGAGCGATCGCGCTTCTCCTGCTCTTCTGAGTCGCGCTTTGGGATCGGCCCCTAGGCGAATTTGCAGTTTGGGGCCAGAATTGCCCAAGCGAACCACCATCCCATCCTCAACAGGCTTGCGGGAAATTAACTCATTGTTAATATAGGTGCCATTCGAGCCAAAACTGATAATTTCCCAACCCGAACCATTATTTTGCAATTCAATATGGTGTCGGGAAACCACCGCGCTGTAAACAACCACGTCGTTACTATTCGATCGACCAATCCGAATGACCGATTCAGGTTCAAATGACCAGCTTTGAACCGGGATAGCTTGGGTAGGATGGAGCAGAGATATCGTAATCGCTGACATTACCTGAGAAGGTAGTTAAAGGAAGTGAGTCAATACACAAAAGTTCGCTCTCTAAGACTATCACTCTCTGTCGAGAGCGAGCGAAGCCAGACAGATAAGCGGTTAGAGTTTAGACGCACGCGAGATTTCAGTTTTAATCCTAGACTACTGTTGGAGCGATCGCCACAAAAGCAGCAGGGAAGCCGGAAAACCGGCAAATCTCATTGAGCTTCAGAAGGATTGAGATCCGGTCGAGTTGAGGGCCCTTCGTCTTCTGGAGGTGAGACTGAGGTTGCAGGCTTATTGGAATTGGGTGGTACCGAAGCCTGTTTTTGCGCCTCCCGATTTTTCTCAATCAGGAGCGTATCTTTCGAGGGTTCGCTTCCAGACGGGGTTAGCGATCGCTCTTTTTCTAAATAAGCCCTTTGTTTTTCCGATAAAGGTGCTGAATCAATCCGAATTTGGATTTTTGGACCCGAACGAGCAAGGCGAATCACAGCACCATCAATAATGGGTGTTTGATTCACTCGTTTTCCATCAAGATACGTCCCATTCGACCCTAAATTCAGCACATCCCATGTCACCTCATTACGCCGAATCTCAACGTGATGGCGAGAAACCACTGCGCTGTAAAGAACCACATGATTATCAGTTGCGCGTCCAATCCGAATCACGGGTTCATCATCAAACGTCCAGCTTTGAACGGGAATATCCTGAAGAGGATGTAAAAGAGTCAGGGTAATCACATTGGCAGCGTTGAATTCTGTGTAAGAAAAAGCAGGAGTATGGCTGCTACAGTATATCTTAGGGTGCTGGAATTTGCGTGCATGTGAGAAGCCCCACACAACTGTTAAAAAAGCTTTCCAACACCTGCCTTCAGCTAGGTTTAGGCAATTTGAAAAATAAACGTTACGAGGTCGTTTTTACCGAGGGCGATGCGATCGCCTGGGCGCAGCCGATGTCGATTTCCCATTGCTAGCGGTACATTGTTGATATAAGTCCCATTGGCACTGCCTACATCTTCAATATAATAGCTATCGCCTTCAACTCGAATATCGGCATGGACGCGAGACACGACATCGGAGTCAGGAAATCCCGACACATCAATATCCGGGGGAATGCGATCGTTAGGTTTGCCCACATGAATCACCGACAGATGAGAGGGTAATTCAATCGCCTGAGAACTTCTCACATGCAGCAATTGCGCGATTTGCTGCTGAAGTTGGGTTTGGGAAGAAACCGCAACGGGTAAAGGCGGGGGTTGGACTGCGGGAGAGGAACTTTGTTTGGGCAAAGGCGGAGGAGAGGGAACTTCCACCTCCGAGAGCAAAGCGCTGGTTTCCACTAGCGGTTCGGGTTCAACGAGCGGATCGGGGGGGACTAATTCGGGAACTTCGGGTACGCTCGCCTCTGACTGAGACGCCACCTGCACCGAACCGGATTCACTCGGCTTGAGGTGCGTGCCGCATTGACCGCAAAATAGAGCGTCAGACTGAATCGTTGCGCCACAATTCGGACAAGCCGTCATCGCGGGTAAAGGCGTGTAGCACGCCTCGCAAATTTGAGCGCTATCGGGATTTTGGTGATTGCAATTCGGACAAACAATCATAGGAACATCAACAGGCAAACAGCATCATTCAAACCAAAAATTTCTCAGAAGCCTTCAGGGGGTGTGACGCTTCCTTAACATTCACAAGAATTTTTACAAATTTGCACCTGCTGCTTCATCGAACAACCACCATAATTCACCTTGGGGTTGAATGAAACGCGCCGGATAGGTAAAGGCGTCGGCTTCTGGTGCAAAAATTTGCGCGATCGCATCTTGTTTATTGGCACCCGTCACTAAAAACATAACGCACTCTGCCTGATTAATCAGAGGGACGGTAAAGGTTAAACGCGGTTGCCCGTCCTTTTGCCCGACTGTAATGAGGCGATCGCGAACCTGTAGGGCGGCGGTTTGGGGAAACAGCGAAGCCGTATGAGCATCATCGCCAATTCCCAGCAAGATCGCATCCAAACGGGGAAATTCTCCGGCACCCAGTTGAAAGAAGGCGCGTAACTCTGCCTCATGGCGATCGGCATCTGCTGCGGCATCTCCGGCACCCGTTGGCATCGGATGAATATTGCTTGCTGGAATCGGCACCCGATCGAGCCAAGCCAAACGCGCCATTCTCTGGTTGCTCTCTGGCTCGTCCGGTGCGACGTAACGCTCATCACCCCAAAAAATATGAATTTTATCCCAAGGCAACTCTTGAGTCGCCATTGCCTCGTAGAGCGGTTTAGGGGTACTGCCGCCAGCAAGCGCTAGGGTAAATTGTCCGCGTTCGGCAACTGTCCGTTGAATTTTCTCCACCAGTAAAAACAGCGATCGCTCTACAATTGCCTGTCGATCGGGTAAAACTTCTACAAACTTTTGCATACTTGTCCTCAGCCTTAATCTGTAGGGTTTTGAGTCATTTAGCGAGTTGGCAGCCTGATTATCTCCCTAACTCAGGCTTTTCTGGGTCTTCCCTAAGCATGGATTCAGGTTTGAGCCAGAAGAACCTGCTAAGATTGCCTAACCGATTGGGGTTTAATCTTCCCACTCACAAAACTCTGTCACAGTTTAACTTGCCCGCTTGTGAGCCAACATCTAATTATTTTCACGCGGTTTCCCGAACCCGGTAAAACCAAAACTCGCCTGATTCCCGCTTTGGGAGCGTTAGGAGCCGCTCAACTTCACCGCCAACTCGCAGAGCAAATGCTGGCTCAGGCAAAATCGCTCTCCGCAATCTTGCCCATTTCCCTAGAGGTTTGTTTCACCGGGGGCAGTCTGACTCAGATGCAACAATGGTTAGGAGGCGATCTGACCTACTGCGTGCAGGGAACGGGAGATTTGGGAGCCAGAATGAGCCAAGCTTTTCAACGCAGCTTTGAAGCCGGGATGAAGCGAGTGGCGATCGCAGGGACTGATTGCCCGCATTTAGAGGTATCGGTTCTCGCTCAAGCGTTTGAGCAGTTGGAGCAGCACGATTTGGTATTGGGGCCTGCAAAAGATGGGGGTTATTATCTAATTGGGTTGCAGCGTCTCTACCCAGAGTTGCTGGTTGGCATTGATTGGGGAACCTCGCGCGTTTTTGAACAGACGGCGGCGATCGCTCAACGTCTCAATTTAAGTAGGGCAAGTTTGCCTGAGTTAGCTGATATCGATCGTCCTGAAGATTTGGGGTTACTTCATTGAAAAGGCCTTCTCTCTACGCGGTAGGCAATTAGAGGATTTTTGGCTTAGATTTAGCATTCCTATGACTTCTGTTTCGGTAATTATTCCGGTTGTGAATGAGGTAAAGACGATCGCCCAAACCCTGGCGCAACTGAATAGCGATCGCCCTATAGAAATTATTGTGGTGGATGGCGGCAGTCAAGATGGCACCTGGGAGTATTTGCAAACCCTCGATCTCAAAGCGATCTCAGCCCCCAAAGGACGCGCCCATCAGATGAATGCTGGGGCGGCGATCGCCTCTGGGGATATTTTGATGTTTCTCCACGCCGATACGCGCTTACCAGCGGGGTTCGATTCCTTGGCGATCCAAGCTTTGGCTCAACCGGGTACCCTCGCGGGGGCGTTTACTTTAGCCATTGACGATCCAAGCTGGCTGTTGCGTTGGATCGAAAAGGGGGTGAATGCGCGATCGCGTCTTTTGCAATTGCCCTATGGCGATCAGGCGTTGTTTCTCAAGGCGGCGATCTTTGAACAGTTGGGCGGGTTCCCCCAGCAAGCGTTTATGGAGGATTTTGAGTTCATTCGCCGCCTCAGACGCCAAGGACACATTGCCATTGTGCCAACCCCAGTCTTAACTTCAGCGCGTCGCTGGCAGGCTTTGGGGGTGTGGAAAACGACGATCGTCAACCAAGGGGCGATCGCCGCTTATCTGGGGGGAGTTCAACCCGAACGGATTGCCCAATGGTATCGCCGCCAGCGTTAATTTTTATTCTGAAGCTTTGATAGCTTGGCGCAGGCGGGCAAGCACTTGCTCAATTTGATCCACCTCCGAGGCGTTATTTTGGTCTTGGTAAAGCTCTTGGGCTTGTTCTAAGATCGCGATCGCCCTGGGGAGTTGCCGTTGCTTAACATAGGCGATGCCTAAATTGCGATAAGAAATCGGTTCGCCGGGGTTAATTTGAATCGCTCGCTCAAAAGCGGCGATCGCGTTGGGGATTTCCTCTTGCATTCCCCAAGCAATCCCCAGATTGTTATAAGTTTCCCAATTATTCGGATCGATCTTTAAAGCTTCATTAAAAGCGGCGATCGCTTCTGTTAATTGTCCTTGACTGCCCAAGGCAATTCCCAAATTTGAGTAAGCCTTTTCATAGTGAGGATAAATGGCAATTGCTTGATTAAACAGGCGAATTGCCGCTGCATACTCTCCTTGATTTGCTAACTCGACTCCCTGGTTATTCAGAGCCTCTGCTTGTTGTAGCTGATTTAGGGTGGGTTGTTGGATCTGAGATGGCTCCAAGGCTACTGAGCGAGGCGTTAAACTAGGGGTCAGGCTCATCAAGGTTAAGACACCTGCGACGCCTAAGCCAAGTTGCACTTGGAGTGTGAAGTTTTTGTGGGGGTGCATGGTTGTTCCTTAAAGTTTAGAAAAATTAATCTTACCTAGGACAAACAATCTAAGCCGTACAAATCTTGTCCGAAAACTTACCGCTTTGCTAAAACTCTAATGTAGCTACTTGTAACTTATTGGAAAGTTTGACGGCGACGATTTGTTATGGTGTAGCATAAGGATCGAAAGAGCTAAAAGTCAGATAAAGCTGGAAAAAACCAGTATTTTACTGATGAAAACTCAACAAAACTTAAGCCATTACACAGCTTGAGCGTGCGAACTCAGTCTTTGCCTTCATCGAGTGACTTCCGCTCTGGTGCTGTGTAATCCCCTTAGTCCCTACCCTTGTTTAAAATGTTTCCGTCCCTGGTGAGGGGCAACCGGACAAGCCAACTCATATAGGACAAAATATCCCTCATTAGTCTCTCAATCTCTCATGAAAGCAACCAATAGCGGCACCATTTCCAACCTCGCAGCCAGAGCGCTCCAACTGGTCGGTATCGTCATGATTGCATCCTTTTTATTGGATGCTCTGACATTACTGTTTCCGCCGAACCTCACCAACGTTCAGTGGCGGCTGAGTTTTACAAGCCAGTTGATCGACCGAGGTGTGATTCCCCTCGTCGGAACGGCCTTGCTGCTCGCTGGACTTTGGCTGAGTAGCGATCCAGCCGATTCGAGTTCTACCTCTTCGGGCCAAAGTTTTCTGAGAGGCGTTTCTCTGGTTCTGGCCTGGATTTTAGGGGTTACGTACTTAATTGTCACCCCCCTGCATACGATTGATACAATCCGCGATCGCAATCTCGCCTTAACCCGGATCGAACAAGAAGCAACCCGCGCCGAAACTCAACTGCAAGCCGAGATCGGACGCCCTGAGTTTCGAGCCGAACTCGAACGTCAGGAAAGCCAGTTTAAGACCCAAGTCAACGAACTCCTGAGAAACGACGAACAACTCAATCAACTCCTCAGTAGCGGTCAAGTTGCTCCTGAACAAGCCAACTTACTTCAAGAATTTAGAAGCAACCCGGCGGCGCTCGATCAATTTGTCACTCAACAAACCCAGGCGTTACCCGAAAGAGCCTTAGCGCGGATTCGCACGGGCAGACGCGAGGCGGAAGAACAAGCCCAAATTAGAACCGTCAAATCCATTTCGCGAGGTCTGAGCAGCTTATTACTGGCGGTTGGCTTTGTGGGTATTGGTTGGACGGGAATTTCTGGCGGTATGGGAGGGCGTCCTCGCACGGGACGGCGCAAATCTCGCCCCTAGGCGATTGGAAGTTGCAGTTTAGGACGATTGGCTTCCCCCCAACAGATGGGGGGTAGGGTGCGTCAGTCTGTTGATATTCTCTTTACACCTACAGCTTGGCATGTTCTCGATTTATATCCTCACCTATAACGAAGAGATTGATATTGCAGCTTGCATTGAATCCGCCTCACTCTCGGATGATGTCATTGTCGTGGATTCCTATAGTCGCGATCGCACCGTCGAGATCGCCAGTCGCTATCCCATCCGCGTTGTGCAACATCAGTTTGAAAGCCACGGTCGCCAGCGGACTTGGATGCTCAAGGAAGTTCCAGCCAAACATGAATGGATTTACATCCTAGAAGCAGACGAACGCATGACCCCAGAATTGTTCGCTGAGTGTCTGCAAGCGATCGAAAGCCAAGACTATGTAGGTTACTACGTGGCCGAACGGGTCATGTTTATGAATCGCTGGATTCGCCATAGTACCCAGTATCCCCGCTATCAGATGCGCCTGTTGCGACCCGATCGGGTTTGGTTTAGCGACTACGGCCATACTGAACGCGAGGTTTATGAGGGGGCGGTCGGTTTTCTTAAAGAGACTTACCCGCACTATACCTGTAGCAAAGGGTTGAGCCGTTGGATTGAAAAGCACAATCGTTACTCCACCGATGAAGCGACCGAAACACTACGCCAGTTAGAAAACGGTTCGGTGGACTGGCAAGATTTATTTTTCGGTAAAACCGAAGTTGAACGTCGCCGCGCTCTTAAAGACCTTTCCCAACGGCTCCCCTTTAGACCTTTAATTCGCTTTGTGTATATGTATCTGTTTCTGGGGGGGTGCCTTGACGGTCGTCCCGGCTTGGCATGGTGTACATTGCAGGCGTTTTATGAATACCTCATTGTCCTGAAGGTGTGGGAACTGAAGTATTTACCCGTTGCTCCGGTTGCAGAACCCCAAGGAGCGATCGCTCCGAGTCCAGAAATCCCCCTCAGCCAGTAATCTTGATTGGCTCCCTTCTCCTAGGGAGAGAAAGAAGCTTTGTAAGTCAACCCAGTAGAAAGGCCAGGAATTCCAGATTTTCCTGAAAGACCGGCCAATCTGCTGTTTTCGCGATCCCAATTGTCCTAAGATAGCCACAGAGCCAGGAATCTATTTAAACTGGCAAATGAGGGCTGGTTTTGCAATGATTACTTGAAACAATTCTTCACAACCTTTACAAATAGTAATAGAAGAGGCCATTTCCCCTTTTAGGGAATCGGCAACCCGATTCACCCGGAGGATGTCACCCGATCGACGCTTAACCCATTCAGTCGTTTGATTGACAAGCGTGCTTTCGGCTCTCGTTCGTTCATAGGAGAAAAAGCAAACTCGTGCTCCAACGCTTTAAGCAAGACTTGAAGAACGATCTAATTGCGGGTCTTTTGGTGGTGATTCCCCTGGCAACCACGATCTGGCTCACCATCACCATCGCGATCTGGGTTGTTAACTTCCTAACCCGCATTCCCAAGCAAATTAACCCCTTTGATGGCTTGCATCCCATCCTGGTTAACGTGCTGAACCTGCTTGTCGGACTTGCCGTTCCCCTCCTGAGTATCTTGATCATTGGTCTAATGGCTCGTAATATTGCGGGGCGGTGGTTGCTGGAGGTGGGCGAACGCTTTTTGCAAGCCATTCCCTTAGCCGGATCGATCTATAAAACGCTTAAACAACTCCTAGAAACCCTTTTAAAAGACTCTAACGATAAATTTCGTCGGGTTGTCTTGGTGGAATATCCCCGTAAAGGGATTTGGGCGATCGCATTTGTGACAGGCAGCCTGACCAGCGAATTTAAAAACCATTTTTGCGCCCCCATGATTAGCCTGTTCGTTCCCTCGACGCCTAACCCTACCACCGGATGGTACGCGATCGTCCCGGAAAATGAAGTGATTAATTTATCAATCTCGGTGGAAGATGCCTTTAAGGTGATTGTTTCTGGGGGAATTGTTAGCCCCGATAGCTTGGTTTCTCTGCCTCGCAACTCTAAGAGCGATCGCAAACTGGAAACCTTACTCGAACCTCAACCCCTGCAACGCCTGCAAGTTGAAGAAGAAGAACCCACCTCCTGAAGCCGCCGCCCTTTTCTAAAAGCATCGGAGAATGCGCTAAAATTAGACGATCTCAGACTCCGATCGACCATCATGCTACCCCGCCAAATTGCTCGCGAACTGGCTCTACTCAGTCTTAGCCAGTTGCCTACTACGCCAGAAAAACTTGAAACTCAACAATTGCAAGACTTGATGCTGGCGGCCGTGCGAACCCTGAGAACTGAAGCCTCAGAAGCACTCGAAACAGCGGCGGCAGAATTGCAACGCAGTAGCGATCGCCTACTCGATAGCGAAACGATCGCCAACAGCGTACCGAGCGCTAGAGCAATGCTCAAAGAATCGATTGAACTGGCTCAACTCGCAATTAACCGCGTTGGCAGTGCAATGGAGATTCCAGAGTTAGTCTACCTCTCTAGCAACCAACAAGAAGTTTATGAGTACGCCCTAGAACTCACCAAACTGGTTCATGCGAATCGCACTGAAGTAGACAATATCCTCAAACAATCGCTTGTGAACTGGCAACTCGATCGGATTGCCAGAATCGACCGCGATATCCTGAGAATTGCAGTGGTGGAAATGCTTTACGTAGGCATTGATGAAAAAGTGGCGATCAACCAAGCCATTGAACTGGCTAAACGCTATAGCGGTAACGAAGAATATCGCTTTATCAATGGGGTTCTGCGTCGAGTTTCCAATCTGCTGAAATCCAATTTGGTCTAGTTCCCCTCAGCTATCCTCGCAGTCGGTGTCCGAAGTCATTGCCTAACGGACAGCAGAATTTCCCCTAACCCGATACAATTTGAATCTGAAAGCTCAAGCGAAAAATTCCAATGGTTTTTAATTGGTTCCGTCGCCAGTTTAATCGCTCTGAAGAATCTGCCGAAGAACAACAGATAGAAGAACAAGAAGCAACTTCAGTTGAATCTCCATCAGACGCCGAGCAGGAGACAGAACAGTCTACCTCGGATGAGACTGCGATGGACTATTTAGCTTGGGCAAAAGCAGCTTATCAGAATATTCAGACTCAACAAGCTGTTCCGATCGCCGAACCACCCGAAGTTAGCGAACCGGAAGTTAGCGAACCCGAAGTAACAACTCCGGAAGCAGTCACTCCGGAAGTCAGCGAACCTGAAGTTAGTCAACCCGAAGTTAGCGAACCTGAAGTAGCAACTCCGGAAGTTAGCGAACCGGAAGCAGCAACTCCAGAAGTTAGCGAACCTGAAGTAGCAACTCCAGAAGTTAGCGAACCTGAAGTAGCAACTCCGGAAGCAGCAACTCCGGAAGTCAGCGAACCGGAAGTCAGTGAACCGGAAGCAGCAACTCCAGAGGTTAGCGAACCTGAAGTTAGTCAACCTGAAGTCAGCGAACCTGAAGTTAGAGAACCGGAAGCAGCAACTCCAGAGGTTAGCGAACCGGAAGTTAGTCAACCCGAAGTTAACGAACCGGAAGCCGTAACTCCAGAAGTCAGCGAACCGGAAGCCATTGTAGAACCACCTCAAGTTGAGGAAGCGCCTTCTGAGAGCGAGGAAGAGAGTCCAACTTCTAGCACGTCTCCCGAACCCCAAACAGGGGATGAGGTAGCCTCTACGCCGGTTTTAGCCGCAGAAACGACAGCGGAAGCACCGACTCCTGCAATGTCCTTTTTGGAACGAGCCAGAGCCGAACGTCAAGGGCGGATCGAGGCTTTAGAAGAAAATGCGATCGCAGAACCCGAACCCGACGTTCAAGCCACCTCTGCACCCGTAGAAGTACCGGGGATAGCCTTTGATGAAGGCTTTATTTGGTCTGCTGAAGTATTGGCGGCTCAAGGACGACGGCCTGAAGATGTTTCTATTGAAGAAATCACTTGGCTCAAGCGTCTGCGTCAAGGGCTAGATAAAACGCGCCGCAGTTTAATTAATCAACTCCGATCCATTGTCGGTCAAGGCCCGCTGAACCAAGAAGCGGTTTTAGAAATTGAAGCGTTGTTGCTGCAAGCGGATGTTGGGGTGGAAGCCACCGATGAAATTATTAGCCGCCTCCAGAACAAGCTGCGGGAAGAAACCTTGCCCCCAGACCAAGCGATCGCCTATTTAAAGAGTATTCTTCGGGATATGCTGGATCGTCCCGGCGGACAAGCTTACGATCCGCTGTTTATGCCAGAAAAGGATCGATTAAATATTTGGTTAATTACTGGGGTGAATGGCGCGGGTAAAACCACAACCATTGGTAAGCTCGCTCATATTTCGCAAAAATCTGGTTATCGCACCTTGATCGCAGCGGCCGATACCTTCCGCGCGGCAGCCGTCGAGCAGGTGAAGGTTTGGGGACAGCGTAGCGGTACCGAAGCGATCGCTAACCCTGGAAAAAACACCGATCCGGCCGCTGTGGTCTTTGATGCGATCGCCGCCGCTCAATCTCGCAATACCGAACTGTTACTCGTCGATACGGCCGGACGCCTGCAAAACAAGAAGAACCTGATGGAGGAATTAAGCAAAATTCGGCGCATTATCGATAAAAAAGCGCCGGAAGCTCATGTGGAGTCGCTTCTCGTTCTAGATGCTACCCTTGGACAAAATGGGTTGCGTCAAGCGGAGGTCTTTTCGCAGGCTGCTAAATTAAGTGGCGTAGTCTTGACAAAACTCGATGGAACTGCTAAAGGTGGTGTTGCCTTAGCCGTTGTCCAGCAACTCGGCCTACCCATCCGATTTATTGGTGCAGGTGAAGGGATTGAAGATTTGCGACCCTTTTCGAGTTACGAGTTCGTTGAAGCGCTCATTAGCGGATAAACAAAATACTTTCTTGTTTTCGTCTAGACTTTGGAAAGTCGGCTAGTGAAAGTGAAACGGATTGCGATCGGCTCGCTAGACTCTTAGTAGTACAAGCGCTCGATCTGCCCGTTCAGCCCAACGATCGCGATCGCAACCAAAACCAGAAATCTAAAGACTGACTGCATCCTCAGCAGGATAAGGAGAAAAGCCGACGATCGCCAACAGTTTCATTCCGATCCGCATAACGACCGAATTTTGGTCGCTCCTTTCCGGCTAAATCCATTTATGATTGACCCATCTTGACTTAATGACGACTGTGCCCATTCAAGAGCAGCCCTATCCACAGAACGAAACCCCAGGTGCAAGTGCAGTCCGCCGCAGTTCGGACGACTCTACCTATGGGGGAAAAACCCCCGTCCTAGCGCTCAAAGAACTGGTGGCTCGCTTACAACGCGAACAAAATAAGATTCAAGACTTATTAATTTCATTAGGCTTTGCCCTCCGTAGCTTTAATAATCTCAATCAATTTTTAGAACTGATTCCCCTGATGGCCAGTCGCGTCACTGATGCAGATGGAGGGGCGCTGGTCTTATTTAAACCCAATGGTCAACTGCGCCTAGACCAGGTTCATTGTCACGATACGCACCAGTGTCAGGACATTCGCAAAGCCCTAGAACGCGTTAACCGCCAACTGATCGCAACCGGAGAAGAGGCTTTCTCCCCAGAAGAGATGAGTGCGCTGCTCGATCGCGAAGTCGAGCAGTTTTTAGGTGAAAATACTCGCGTATTTGGCACCGCCATTTTGGCTAAAAAAACCGAACGCGGTCGGCTTTATATCTTTAGCCGCAATTCTGAGTATACTTGGACGGAATCGCGACAAAAACTTGTTCGTCTGGTTGCCGATCAAACCGCAGTCGCCATTGAAAACGACGAACTTTCCGTTGAACTGCGGAAAAAAGAAAGACTCGACCGCGAATTAGAAATTGGAGCCGAAATTCAAAATCAACTGCTTCCCCGTCAATGTCCGACTATTAAGGGCGTTGAGCTAGCCGCCCGCTGTTTAACGGCTGGCCGGGTGGGGGGAGATTATTACGATTTTATTCCCATTCATCCTCGTCCGCTGCGCGATCGCCCCCTCCCAGAGCTTCAACTCGTTCCCGCCCGCTGGAGTCTCACCATTGGGGATGTGATGGGTAAGGGCGTTCCGGCCGGTTTAATTATGACTATGCTGCGGGGAATGCTACGCGCCGAAGTTTTAAACGGTCACTCACCGGCTCGCATTCTTCAGCATTTAAACCAAGTGATGTATGCAGACTTAGAAAATTCTAATCGGTTTGTCACCCTCTTTTACTCTGAGTACGAACCGCAGACGCAGATCTTATCCTATAGCAATGCCGCCCATAACCCGCCCTTGCTGTGGCAAGCCGCCACAAAAACGATTAAACGGCTCGATACGATGGGCATGTTGATCGGTTTGGATATGGAATCGGATTATGAAGACGCGCAGGTTCAGTTGCAACCCGGAGACACTGTAATTTATTACACCGATGGCTTTACCGATGCCTCGAACAAGCACGGCGATCGCTTTGACGAGGACAACTTAATCCAAGTCTTTCGCTCGGCGTGCCAGCAATACAGCGATCCGCAGGCAATTTTGAATCATTTGTTTAACTGCGTGCAAGAATTTATTGGGCCGGATAATCACACCCGCGACGATATGACGCTGGTGGTGATCCGAGTTCAACCCACCCCTAGTATGTGAGGAGCAAGTTTCAATGTTAGTAGAAATTCTACAGGGAATTTCTCCCCTATCCACTCATGCCTTCGTTGGCCTTGAGTCTTTGCCGATTTGGATGTGGTTCTCATCTTTGGATAGCACAATTCTCGCCCAACAAGCTGCCAATACCGATATTGTCCAAAATGTCCAACAAGCGTTTAATACTTTTATCGAAAGCGGACAAGTGTGGGCCTTTATCATTGGTTTAGTTCTGGGCTATCTCTTCCGGACGCTCACAACTTACGGCTAAGAAAGGAGTGATTGACCTTCCTTTAAACAAGACCGCAATCTAAACACAGAGTAGATGGCTAATTGCTGATTCTTAACCCTTGGCGATTAGCCTTTTATTGCCCTGAAGATGATGAAATGTTGGTCTACAGCCTTTTTGATGTACGCTTTCTTCAAAGTCTCCTTAGTCAGGAGAGTCACGGCGTTGCGAGGGTTCCGTTATAGCAAGTGATGTGGATAAGGGGCGATCGCACTGTATCCCATCCAATCAAAACATGCTGTATTCGAGCGGAAAGTGATGCAGCAGAGGTTTGGAAATCTGCCTTAGAGCTAGCGGGTGATGGCTCTAGTTGCTGGCTTGAGCCGCGATCGCAACCAGAGCAAGGGATATTTTTTGAACCAGTGGCCCAAGCTGTCAACCTCTATGGCATGATGGGAGAACCTACCCGATTTCTCTGGAAAGCTTATGCTGAGGCGAGGATACCCTGTTGGGGATTGCGCTTGCGATCGCTCAGTCTGACGAGGGGAAACTTGAGAAATTATTAATAGTTAATTGCACGATTGCCGATACTAAAGATCGCTGCTTTAATTGTCGAAAGCCAGTAGGTAACTTATTGAGTTTGTATTCTGTCCCGAAAGAGAAATAGCTCGATTGAGGAGGGGAAAACACGGTCTGAGCGGTCGCGATCGCCGACAGCAAGGACTCATTACCAACTCTTCTCAGTTTTTAGCTATGCTGCTAATAAGCCCGCAAGGAACCTCCCCGCATGAAACTGATTTTGGTGATTGAAGACGAGCAAGCAATTCGCTCAAATATGCTCAAGCTCTTGACGTTGAGTGGATTTCAAGCGATAGGTGCTGAAAATGGCAGGATGGGCGTTCAAATGGCACAAGTTTACCTCCCCGATCTCGTTCTGTGCGACATTATGATGCCAGACCTAGATGGGTATGAGGTGTTAAACACCCTCAGACAGCAGCCAGAAACTGCCATGATTCCGTTTATTTTCCTCAGTGCTAAAGCAGAGCGTTCTGACTTGCGCTACGGCATGAACCTCGGTGCTGATGATTACGTCACCAAACCCTTTACCAGTCGAGAACTCTTAGAAGCCATTAAAGCCCGCCTTGCCAAACAAGAAACCGTCACTCAACCCTATGTAGACGAGATGAAACGGGCTGCGGAATCCCTCAGTACAGTTGCTTACTGCGATCCGCTGACTAGTCTACCGAATCGGATTGTTTTACGCCACCGCATTCAAGAATCCATCGTTCAGGCTCAACGCTCTTCTCAGCTAGTCGCCGTTATTTGTCTGAACATCGATCGCTTTAACGAAATTAACGCAACCCTCGGTTACAGCATGGGCGACTTGGTGTTACAAGCAGTTGCTCAACGCTTGTCTCAATGCGTTAGCCCTCAAGATACTGTGGCTCGACTGGGGGGCGACGAGTTTAGTATTGTGCTGGTGCGCGTTCCCGATCGCGAGGCGGTGACAGAGTTAATGTCCACGATCTTAGGCGCTCTCCGCGCTCCTTATTTGATTAATGGAGAAATTATTGCCCTGCGCGTGAGCGTGGGGATAGCTTTATATCCAGAACACGGAGCCAACCCCGATCAACTCCTCTCGCGAGCCGAAACTAGCATCCGTTGGGGACGCAAACAAGGCGAGAAGGAATTTCAGTTCTATCAACCTTCAATGGATTTGATCGATGCAGAGCGTCGCCTCTTGGAAACGGACTTGCGATCGGCTTTAGACAATAATGAGTTTTTACTCTACTACCAACCCCAAGTTAATTTAATTACAGGGCGAATGGTTGGGATGGAGGCGTTGGTGCGCTGGCAACATCCCCAACGCGGTTTGCTCCCTCCAAATCGCTTTATTCATTTAGCAGAAGATTTAGATTTAGTGATTCCGTTAGGCGCTTGGGTGTTGAAGCAAGCGTGCTTGCAAGCTCAAGCTTGGCAGTCGATTAGTTTGGTGCCGTTGCGAATGTCGGTGAATCTTTCGGCGCGACAGTTTAAACAGGCGAATTTGGCTGCTTGTGTGGCTCAAACGCTTCAAGAAACGGGGTTGAATCCTAAGCTGCTGGTGATGGAAGTGACGGAAACCAGCTTGATGGAAGATATTGATGATACGGTGGAAAAGCTGCGAGATTTGAAAGCGATTGGTATGGAAATCTCGATCGATGATTTTGGGACGGGATATTCTTCGCTGAACTATTTGCGGCGCTTTCCGCTCGATACGTTGAAGATCGATCGCTCGTTTGTGGCGCAGGTGATGTCAGATTCTAATGATGCGGCGATCGCAACGGCGATTATTGCAATGGCACAAAGCCTGAAGCTGAAGGTGATTGCTGAAGGGGTTGAAACCGAGGATCAACTGGCGTTTTTAAGAAAACACGGTTGCTATGCTATGCAAGGATTTTTATTTAGTCCGGCGCTGCCAGCCGCAGAAATTGAAGCGCTACTCAAGCAAGATAAGCGCTTAAATGCGCTGACCGCTAATTCCTAAATTAGACACTTCCTCAATCGAGTTCAATTCAGTTCGCCTATTTAATAAATGGGGTTGTTCTTGGTGCAAGAACAACCCTTGATTTATTTTATGGATGAGTTTAGGCAGATCAATGTTTTTTATGATACTGACGAAACAACCGATTATTCATGTAGGTTATCTTGCAAGTCGTCAGGATCGACATAGTAGCAAACGGCTTCATCTAAACAAATTAAAGCCCAACCGGATTCATCAATTCCATGTAATTGATAGGAGGTGTGGGGAACGAAAAATCCCTTGTGATTGCGGGTTTCAGGTTTAACGCTAACGGTTTCAGAATTCATGGCTACCCTTCCTTACTAGTCTTAAAAAATAACTAAAACAAATCGATTTAGTTCGTAAATCCTATCACTGGATTTCTAAAATTTGCATAAAGTTGTCTAAAATAATATTGACTTATGTAAATAAAAGGCAAATCTTTACTAGGATGGTTGACAAATATCTGCAATAGTGTTTAAAAACCTGATGAAGAGAAGCAGGTATAAATACTTGAATTTGATTACATTACCGGAAAAGCGATCGCTCTAACTTAATATTAAGCAATATTAAGAACCTCCTCAGAATTGTCCCTTATCGCTGCATTTTTCCCTGGATTTTGGCGGCTGCGGATGAGACAAAGAAAACAGTGAAAACCTAAAAACTGTATTGCTGTATGCGCCTTCTCGGTAGATAGCAATATAAGGTGAAACAGGTAGAAAACGCCCGGAACGTGCAACCCTTCTGGAAGATTGCCAAACGCGATCTAGACGGTTGTGGGGGACACAGGCGCAAACAAACTTCTACCGTTCTGGTTAAAACTCAGTAAAATCTTCAAAGGTCATTTGGTAAAGGGAGAGGGGTAAATGAAGCTAGCTGCCAGAGTGGGTCAGGTGACGCCATCCTTGACACTGGCGATTTCTGCCAAAGCAAAGGCAATGAAGGGACAAGGGATTGATGTTTGCAGCTTTAGTGCTGGCGAACCTGATTTTGACACGCCGGATCGCATCAAAGCCGCAGCCAAACAAGCCTTAGACGAGGGAAAAACAAAATACGGGCCGGCGACGGGAGAACCTCGACTGCGAGAGGCGATCGCCCATAAGCTCAGAACAGATAACCAGCTTTCCTATCAGACGGAAAACATTATCGTTACCAATGGCGGCAAGCACTCTTTATATAACTTAATGGTGGCTCTGCTCGATCCGGGCGATGAAGTCATTATTCCGGCCCCATACTGGTTAAGCTATCCGGAAATGGTGAAACTTGCAGGCGGCACGCCGGTCATTGTAAACACCGACGGTTCAACCCATTACAAAATTACCCCGCAACAACTGCGCGCGGCCATTACTCCCCAGACAAAACTCTTCATTTTGAACTCCCCCTCTAACCCAACGGGGATGGTCTATACGCCTCAAGAGATTCAAGCACTCGCAGAAGTTGTAGTAGACAGCAATATTTGGGTGGTTTCTGACGAGATTTATGAGAAGATTCTTTACGACGGGGCAACGCACTTGAGTATTGGGGCCGTTAGTCCGGAGGCCTTCTCGCGAACCATTATTAGTAATGGCTTTGCGAAAGCTTACTCGATGACGGGATGGCGAATTGGCTATCTTGCCGGGCCGGTGGAGTTAATCAGCGCGTGCAGTACCATCCAAGGGCACAGTACCTCGAATGTGTGTACCTTTGCTCAGTATGGCGCGATCGCAGCTTTAGAAGGGCCGCAAGACTGCGTGGAAGAAATGCGCCAAGCATTCGCCAAGCGCCGCGAGGTCATGTTTAATGGCTTAAATGCGATAGATGGCATTCATTGCGTTAAACCGGATGGTGCATTCTACATGTTTGTGGATATCAGCCAAACGGGGTTATCCTCTTTAGCATTCTGCGAGAAGTTGTTAGAAACCCAACAGGTAGCCGCAATTCCGGGTATTGCGTTTGGTGAAGATCGCAACATTCGCTTTTCTTATGCGACGGATATGGCAACGATAGAAAAGGGTTTAGAACGCTTGGAGACGTTTGTGCGATCGCTCCCATAACTGAGTGATGAGAGAATGACCCGTTAGGTTCATTTTTTTCACAGTCATCCCATCGCTCTATAGCAATCCTAAACCCAACTTGAACAGAGGTCGATCGCCGATTTAAATCGCCTAGTTGACTGACAAAACTCCCACAACCTTGATTCTTGGGTAGGTTGGGTTAGCATTAGCGTAACCCAACGCAACCGCAACATTGATTCTTGGGTAGGTTGGGTTAGCGTTAGCGTAACCCAACGCAACCGCTGATACGACCTACCCTAAGATTTGTCAGTCAATCAGGTTGCGTCACTTTGACCTATTTTGTGATATTGCACCAAGCTTGACCCAACCGACTCAGACAGCTTACCCTAAAATTGCATCGTTCCTAGATTTACTGCTTTTTATGAATCAAGTTTTAAGCCCCAATCAAGTTAACCTGATTAACCAATTGATTGTTGCGAATACCCTCGAAAAGATTTTAGGAATTGAAAATCAAATTCACTCCGTTGAATCATTTTTAACCTCTAAGGATAATTTAGATCCTAATCAGGCTCTTCAGTTTCAACAACAGCTCGCAGGAGCGTATAATAACTTAGCCAATACCCTCGTGCGTCAAAACCAACTGGATGAGGCGCTGCACTATTATAATCAGGCGTTTCATCTGTCGCAGCTCCTCAATCCAAGCGATCGCGCTCGGCTGCTTTATAGTATAGGTAACGTCTTCATTAGCAAGCAAAATATAGAAGAAGCCGAATCTTATTTTCGGAAATCCTTAGAAATCGATCCGAATTTAGCGGTTAGCCAACAACAACTCAACCGCCTGCAATACGAGAAACACAATTACCAAAAAGGGTATCAATTTACCCAAGATTGGTTTAGTCCCAGTATAGAGGCGTGGCAAAAACACTTCCAGCGTTTTATTAATTACCCTAACCTGCAAGTTCTGGAAATTGGCAGTTGGGAAGGTCGTTCCGCCTGCTGGTTAATTGAGAATATTCTCACCCATCCGAGTGCGAGAATTACCTGCGTTGATACCTTTGAAGGCAGTTTAGAGCATCATAACTGGTATTCCCAAGATTATATCCGCTCGGTAGAAGGTCGGTTTGACCATAACATGACAGCCACCGGACATCCCGAAAAAGTCATTAAGTTAGTTGGGAGTTCTCATGAGGTATTGCGATCGCTCCCCTTCCAAACCTACGATCTGATCTATATCGACGGTTCCCATATTGCTAGCGATGTCGTGATAGATGCCAGTTTAAGCTGGCTGCTAGCCAAAGTCGGCGGTTTGATCGTCTTTGACGACTACTACTTCAAATTTGCCGAAACCTCCCCCGACAACACCCAAATTGGCATTGACGCCTTCCTGAAAGCCTTTACCCCTCGGATTAAAATCTTGCAACAGGATCGTCAAGTTGTCGTTGAAAAACTCAGCGCTTAACCTCAAACTGACTCAATCCTTCCGGTGTTTCAGAATGGACTTCTACGGCATCTACCACCGCCGCAGGCGGCCCTTGATGGCACCAATTGAGGAGGGACTCCACCGCCTCCGGTTCCCCCTCAAAAACCGCTTCCACGCGCCGATCCGGAAGGTTTCGCACCCAACCCTTGACGCCATAGCGTTGTGCCATTTCCACCGTAGAAAAGCGATAACCCACCCCTTGCACTTTTCCAGAGATAAAAACATGAGTGCGAATAATCCCGGCGGGTGAGGGAGAATCAATCATAGGAATCGCGATTTAGAATAAAAAAGTTAGTCAACTGCCGCTAATAGTTTAGCGGATGAATTGCAATCCCCTAACAGCGATGTCAGGAAGTCCGATCGGCGCTATGTTTCTCATTGAACCCTTTGTATCGTTAAGCCATCGCTTCGTAGCTGCTTTAACCACGATTCCCAACGCCTCAGCCTGGGGAGTCGCCGCTGCACTCTTAGGCGTTTATACCCTCATTGCCTTACCCATCGGCTTTCAATTTGGCTTTATCCAACGGGATACCCAAACCTCACCCAAAGTTATTCGGGATGTACTGTTACTGGCATTAATATCGCCAGCCTTGTCTGAAGAGTTATTTTTCCGCGTGCTATTACTTCCCCATTCCAGTGAAGGATGTTCGCTAGCGGTATTGGGGTTTTGGGGAATTGCAGGTTTAATTGTGTTTATTCTCTATCATCCCCTCAATGGCATCAGCTTTTTCCCCGCCGGACGCCAGACCTTTTTTAATCCGGTATTTTTAGGGTTAGCCGCCCTCTTGGGGATTATTTGCACGTTAGCCTATTGGCATAGCGGCTCCATTTGGCCCGCCGTTGTCTTACATTGGATTGTGGTGGTGGTGTGGTTGTTGCTATTTGGGGGATACCGCCAACTCCACCAGGAATTAGTGTGAAACAGCAGGTTTGAGCTATTTTTAGGATGGAAGCGATCGCAACTCTTTAAAACCCAGATGAGTCAGAAAACGGTAGGCCAGCAATTCCAGTGGCGCAATTTCTGGGGAACTGTCGCAGGGTTAACCCTAGTGACGTTGATTCATACTGTACCGAGTTTCCTATCTTTGCCCAATAAAGCTAAACAGTCGGCGGCGAAGGCGGAATTGCTAGAAATGAACCAGGAACAGCAACAGGCTTACGTGCAGCAGGGGACTTTTCTGATGGGTAGCAACCGCCCAACCCGTCCAAATGCCTATCGTTTTTCGACACAACACAACGGCGATGCAGTTTACAGCAAGGCAATCCCGATTAGAGAATATGAGTTTGGTGAATTTTTCATTTTTCCCTGGAATCGGTTTGTTCCGTTGAGGTCTTATGTTGGGGTTGTGATTGTCACCAACGCACAAAAGCGAGAAACCCTATCGACAATTTGTGCGATATATTCCCAAAATCAGCAAATCAGCCTGATTCAGCAGTCTGGCAAATTGAATTGCAATTAATCTGCAAGTTGACCAATTCCCCTAAGAAGATGCTGAGGGCGTATGGGGGGTAAGCTGAAGTTTGAGTGAATACAAATCGTTAGGCGAAGGAACGGGCAATTGAGATGGCGTATAGCGATTTTACATTGGTAAAGGTGCGAAATGCGTTTAATCTAACGTTGGTTGAGAATCGCAATTTGTTTGAGTCAGTGGCGGGGGTGGCTGCTTCTGAGTATCTGAAACAGGCGCTGTCAGAAAATTTGCAGCTTGCAGTAGCAGTGAATAGCGAAAAGGCTCGATCTGAGTTTATTATCGCGCCTGTGCTGGCAGAGGTGAGGCGGCGGCTGAATTTTCAGATTGGGTTATTTTCGGGGACGGATTTTAACGTCGATAGCAGCCGGGGGTTAGCCGGGTTTTGCGATTTTATTTTAACTCGGTCGCAGGAGCAATATTTTATTACGTCTCCAGTGTTAATTGTAATTGAAGCGAAGAATGAAAATATCATTGCGGGTTTGGGACAATGCGTGGCTGCAATGGTTGCGGCTCAACTTTTTAACCAGAATGAGGGATATGCAGAAACACCAATTTACGGGGCAGTGACAAGCGGAACGAATTGGAAGTTTCTGGTATTGAATGGCTCAACAGTTTCAATCGATTTGCCAGAATATTTTATTGTGCAAATTGATAAAATATTAGGGATTCTCATGGAACCCTTTCAGCCCAGTTTGGTGGCGATTGAATGATAAAAAATAAGCAGTTTATGTGAATCGTTAATATTTAGGATAGATCGTATTTTGTGATGACCCGCCAAGAACTTGAAGAGCAACTGCTGGCACTTTCGCTTTCCGATCGAGCCTATATAGTTCAATACCTGACTGAAAGGTTATGTATGGGCGCTAAAGGGATTCAGAAAACGCCTGGGATTTGTGGGGGAGAAGCCTGTATTGCAGGAACTCGTATTGCAGTTTGGCTTTTAGTTGAAGCCCGCCAGATGGGAATATCAGAAGCCCAACTGTTACAAGATTATCCTCATATTCGTGCCGCCGATCTGGTGAATGCGTGGGCGTATGCTGAAGCCTATCCTGAAGAAATTGCTACAGCCATTGGTGCTAACGATCGGGTTGTTGAGTAAATGGCACGCCTTTATGCAGATGAACAGTTTCCGCGAGCAGTCAGCGAACTCCTCCGAACAATGGGACACGATGTTTTAACGGTTCAAGAGGCGGGTAATGCGAATCTGGGGATATCCGATGAAGCAGTATTAGCGTTTGCTGTTCGGAATTTGCGGGCTGTAATTACTTTAAATCGTTATGACTTTGTGCAATTGCATCGTGCGGATCAAAACCATTTTGGGATTATTGTTTGTACAAACGATCCAGATCGGCAACGGATGGCAGAACGGATAGATACTGCGATCGCTCCTTTAGATAGCTTAACAGGTCAGTTAATTCGCGTTGTTCGCCCTAGTAATTAAGCGATGTCTTGTTGCAGCAAACTTAGCACGCTCATACCCCCCAGAGGGGGGTTAACGCTCAGACTAGATGAGTTTGACAGCGCGTAGACCGAAAAACAGGACTAAAGCACCGACGTAAGCTGCGCCTAAGAACACGACGTAAGCGATCGCACCATCAATCGTCATAACCACTATCTCCAAGAAACTTACTCTTTTCTATTGAACCATTTCAGCGAACTGTGGAAGGATGAAGAAGCGAAGATTGAGGATCGAGTGATGGTGGAGTCTGCAATTCGGGTAAATTTACCAGAGTCAGCGTATGAGATTGCGATCGCTCCTGGCAACTTAGAACGCCTAGGGCCGATGATGGCTCAATTGAAGCTGGGGAAACAGGTGCTGTTGGTTTCCAATGCTGCCATTTTAAGGCGGTATGGCGAAAGCGCGATCGCCTCTTTGGAAGCGGCGGGTTTCACGGTTGCGACTCACCTGTTCCCCCCCGGAGAACGCTACAAGACTCTCGCTTCAATTCAAAAGCTTTACGATACCGCCCTAGAACATCGCCTAGAACGCTCCTCTACAATGGTGGCTCTAGGGGGGGGTGTTGTGGGGGATATGACAGGCTTTGCGGCGGCTACCTGGCTCAGAGGGGTTAATTTTGTCCAGGTTCCTACCTCTCTCCTGGCGATGATCGATGCGTCTATTGGCGGGAAAACTGGGGTAAACCATCCGCGAGGCAAAAATCTGATTGGCGCATTCTATCAACCCAAACTAGTAGTAATTGACCCCAATGTGTTGCAAACCCTCCCGACGCGAGAATTCCGGGCGGGGATGGCTGAGGTCATTAAATATGGCATCATTTGGGATGCGGATCTGTTCAGCAAGTTAGAAGCTTCGCCGCGCTTAGACCAACTCCGCTATCTCGATCCGGGATTGCTGCAAACCATTATTACCCGTTCTTGCCAAGCCAAAGCTGATGTGGTCGGTCAAGATGAAAAAGAAGCAGGTTTAAGAGCAATTCTCAATTACGGTCACACCATCGGTCATGCGGTGGAAAGCCTGACGGGATATCGATTAGTGAATCATGGTGAAGCCGTCGCTATTGGGATGGTTGCGGCTGGACAACTTGCGGTTGAAATGGGGTTGTGGTCGGCCGAATGTCAAGCGCGTCAGCTAGGATCGATCCAGAAGGCGAACTTACCTACCCAAATCCCCAGTTTCTTGGATCTCGATGCGATCGCCGATACCCTATCCACCGATAAGAAAGTCCAAGCGGGTCAGGTACGCTTTATCCTTCCCAAGGATATCGGAGAAGTCA
Organism: Desertifilum tharense IPPAS B-1220; assembly: GCF_001746915.1. Taxonomy (NCBI): domain Bacteria; kingdom Bacillati; phylum Cyanobacteriota; class Cyanophyceae; order Desertifilales; family Desertifilaceae; genus Desertifilum; species Desertifilum tharense. The sequence goes on along the minus strand of NZ_MJGC01000110.1, from coordinate 6,181 downwards.
TCATTAGCGATCGCGTCTCTCGCGACACCTTAAAACAAGTCCTTGCCCAAATGCAAGCGTAATTTTATGAAACCCCCATCGAGTCTCACCCTCGCCGCCTTACTCCTGGGTTTCGGCGTCCTAGGCGTTGCAGAAAGTGCGATCGCCCAAACCCCTCGCCTCGGCCCGCGTTCGGCTAGAGAAGAGTTAAGAGAACGCTACTCGCCGCGATCCGCCCCTTTCAACCCTCCTAGCATTCGGGGAAACCAAACCAACCGCATCGCCCCTTCTAACGCGGTTTTAACCCCACGCAACGGTCAGATTTCTCCCTGGACAAATGAATCTGTATTAATGCCTAAACCGCAGAATCAAATCATGACTCCAGGCCCAAGAATGACTCCTGAATCCTCATTAATTATTCCCCACAGCGGCTTAAGTTTGCCTGCAAATCCCACAGATTGAGGATAGGGAGGCGAAATCCAAATCTTCTCGATCTAGGGGTAAAGGGAGATTAGCAACTCATTGAAGCTTGCTATAGCATCAATTGCGTTGAATCACATTTTTCTGTTGTGATTCTTGCATAGTTTGTATGCTTGAGTTGCATTTTCAAGCTCCACGAGATCCCCAAAAAAGAGGAGAATGGAAACATAACACCCTTTAGAAGCGAGCAAATGACTGTGAATTCCTCTAAATCTCGGCAAACCGCCCTCAATACTGATTCTGACGCCTTTGATTTTGACCAATGGGCGCGGGAAGTTAGACCCCAACTTCTAGCAGCTCTCCAACGCCGAGGGAGAACGTTATCTGTTTACATCTCTTCTCGTTAAACAGACTGAATTTCCGAATCTCAGTGAGGGACTCATTCAGCACAGGAGTGAGTCCCCAACTGGGTTAGCCAGAACAGCGAGCAATGCTCCACCCTAACCCTTTTGATGCTTTGATTATCGCCTAAATCCTTCACAATTTCATCTAAATAGTCATAGAAATTTTCAATTAACACCTTAAGTTAAACTAAACTGAAAAGCCCCCCAACTATTCCATTAGGAGGCTTTTAGACTGATATACAGTTGATTTCCCGGTTCGTTTTCGTTCCGTCACCCATCTGTAAACAGATAGGGTGCGGGACTTCCCACCCACAGTTGGTTAAGGCCTTAAAAAATTCCGCTTCACCAACCCGCCCTTAAGAGGGGGCTAAACGCTTCCGCAGAGACTCGGAACGTTTTTTAGCCGTTGCATTATCGGGGCTAACTTTGAGGGCAGCTTCGTAGGCTTCTAACGCTTGTGAAGTCAGGCGTTTTTGTTCGTAAGCGTACCCCAAGTTATTGTAAGCGATGGGGTAATCTGCATTCAGTTTCAAAGCTTCTTTGTACTGGCGTATGGCTAGATCGTATTGTTCTTGGGCGGCGTAGGCAAAACCGAGGGCGTTATAAATTAAAGCGGCTTCTTCGGATGGTAAATCTTCGGCTTTCAGGGCTTTTTGAAAAGGGGGAACCGCTTGAGAAAAGAGTTTTTTATCGGTATAGATACAGCCTAGCTCGTAATATTCTTGAGCGGTGCCTTTTTCTTTCCTCAGCTTTTGTTGAAGGCGCGATAGGGTGGTTTCAACTCGGCGAGTTCTCAGAATTTGGCGAACAATGAACCACGTTGCAATACCGAGCAATCCTAATAGCAGGGAAAGATAAAGAACGGGCAGTTGAGCGTCCATGTTTTTTTATATTAAACTGCAAATTCTTCTTAATTCTACTGGGGTAGGGGTAATCCCCAAAATTGGGCGCGTTCTCTCAGCCAGCCTTCGCTTCTCCATTGGGCGATCGCCTGATTGACTTTGCGTCGAAATGCGTCATGCTGAAGACCGCGTGGCATAGCGATCGCCAATGCATCGGCAGAAATCAAAAATGGCAATAGGCGATACTGGGGATATTCCTGTACCCAACCCGTTAAAACGGTCGCATCCGCCGCAAAGGTTGCCGCCTCTCCGGCTTCCAACAGGGCTAAAGCCTCTTGGTACGAGTCTACCCCGACCAGATTGGCATTGGGGATAAAATAGCGCACGTAGGCGACGGTTGTGGAATCATTCAGAACGGCGATGGTTTGTTGTCCAATGGCTTCTAGGCTATCGATCGCGGGTTGTCGGGTGACAAAGGCGGTGCCGTCGATATAATAGGGCGTGCTAAAGTCTACCAGGCGCGATCGCGAACCCGTCACGCTCAGTCGCGCGATCGCTAGATCCACCCGTCCTTCAGCCACTAATGCCAGTCGCTCTTGATTGTTCGCGGGCAGCCAACGAATGGCATTGCGATCGCCTAAAATTTCGGCAGCGAGTCTTTGAGCAATTTCGATTTCTAAACCTTGCAAGTTCTCTTCACTATCCCGAAACCCTAACGGACGCAAATTATCTTTGACGGCAACGGTTAAATAACCGCGCTGCTGAATCCTTTGAAGTTGGGCGCTTGCCATGATTCTCTGGCTGGTTGTTGCCAAGCCAGGAACCGCTAAAAGACCAAAACACAAGAGGAAGTGTAAAGTCTGAAGTTTGAAAAAAGCCGCTTTCCAGAGTCGATTTTTCATTCTTCAGTCTTCCACACTTCACATTTTATTGGGCTTGAACGGCAGCTTCGACAACTTTGGCAAAGCTGGTGGGGTCAAGAATCGCCATTTGAGCGAGAACCTTGCGGTTTAAGCCGATATTGGCTTTTTTGAGTTTCCCAATTAACTGAGAATAGCTAATTCCTTGTTGACGAGCCGCCGCATTCAGGCGGACGATCCACAGGCGACGGAAATCGCGTTTGCGTTTTTTGCGATCGCGATAGGCACTCCGCAGTGCCTTCATCACCTGTTGGTTAGCTGTGCGGAACAGCTTAGAGTGCGATCCGCGAAATCCCTTAGCAAGCTTTAAAATCTTCTTGCGGCGCTTGCGAGCCACATTCCCGCGTTTAACTCTCATAATTCAATATCCTTAAGGTTTGGAGAACTGGCAATCGGCCTCAAAATTGCTTACAAATAAGGAAGCATCAAGCGCACGTTCTCTGCATCGCGCTCGTGAACCTCCGCCATGTTAGATAGGCGGCGTTTTCTTTCAGCACTTTTATGGTGTAAAAGGTGATTTTTGAACGCTTTGCGGCGAACAATTTTGCCACTGCCCGTTGCTCGAAACCGCTTGGCAGCAGCGCGGCGAGTTTTTAGTTTTGGCATCTGTTTAGGTGAATTCGACACAATCCATAATCTTACCATTTTGTCGAGATTTCGGCAAAATTTGCGATTGCAGTCAGCTCAAGTTAAGTCTCGCGATCGTCCTCAGTACAGTTTTGTTCTTTTGCCCATTCAGCAGGCGGACGTTCGTCACTCCAAGCCCACCAGGCGGTTTCGCACTGACAGCGATAAAATTCTTGCCACTTGCGTCGGCGATCCTCAGTATAAACAGGCGATCGCCGATTGATCCAAACATTAGTCGCTGCCATTGGCGTCGAACGACAGCGGGGACAGCAAAAGTTGAAGGCGTGCGTCGCACCTAGAGTCCAAGCCGGTGGAGTTGGATCGAAAGCTTCCATAGACGTATCAAAAAAGTAAATAAAACACAGAACAGTTGGCGATCGCAAAACGAAATCAAAACATAAAGACAACAAACGATTCAACGCAAATAGGGTTTAATAAGGATGTTATGCGAAACCTACAATCCTCAAGGCTAAATCCGGAACCGAGAATTTACTCACCCGGAGGAACAGGTTCTGAAATCATAGTTGAGGATGCCTGTATTGTAGGGTGCTGATTGGTGAATAGCGCATTCATCGGTGAATCTTGCCAGCAAAACCTGAATGCGATCGCGCACTAAATCCTTCTGGGAATCGCACTCATATGGGAGAAAGTGGATGGACTGGAGATTAAACATCGTTTCCTTATTAGGAATGATTGGACTGTGTATTGTCGCTTGGCTGGGATCGGAGAATAAGCGGATTATTCCCTGGAAAGTGATTATTTTTGGCATTAGCATACAACTGTTGATTGGTTTGCTGGTCTTCGTTTTACCCACCCGCGATCTGATCGCCGGATTAAATAATCTGCTCAACGCCGTGTTAGACGCTTCAGAAGCGGGCGCGCGGTTCTTGTTCACCGATTTATTTGTGCCGAACCCTAACGCCCCCGTTGCCGGTTTAGGAACGGCCGGGCGCTGGATTAGCCGCACCTTAAGCGATCCCTACGTCCCGCTTCCGGGCGAACGCTTGGGGGCAGGAAATCTCAATCCGGGCTATATCTTTGCCTTCCGCGCCCTTCCCCAGGTGATCTTCTTCTCCGGGTTGATCAGCTTGTTATATCGCCTCAATATCATTCAGCCGATTGTTAAAGTTTTTGCCCAAGTTTTTCGGCAGTTAATGAACATCAGCGGGGCAGAATCTTTAGCCGGGGCAGCCAATATCTTTGTGGGGATTGAAAGCGCGATCGCCGTTAAGCCCTTCTTAATGGAAATGAGCCGCAGCGAACTCTGTGCCATCCTCACCAGTTGTTTTGGCTCCATCGCCTCAACCGTCTTAGCGCTGTATGCCGGGTTACTGCGTCCCGTCTTTCCGGCGATTACCGGACACCTAGTCTCTGCCTCCATTATGACGATTCCGGCTTGTTTCGTCATTTCCAAACTCCTGGTTCCCGAAACCACCGTTCCCAAAACCCTAGGGAAAGTTCCAGAAGAAGAAATGGACCCCGTAATGGTGCGTCCTAGTCCCGTGGATAGCTTAATTATCGGAGCGCTAGATGGCGTCAAGATGGCCGTTGGCATTGCAGCGGTACTCATTGCCATTCTGGGCGTCGTCGCGCTGATTGACATCTTCTTCAATAACCTGTCTGCTTGGATTACCGGCACCTTCAGCGGTACGGGCGAAACCTCCCTACTGGTGCAATTTTTTAGCGCCCCTTTAAGTAACTTCCTGGGCGTTCTGTTTTTACCGCTCACCTTCCTCACCGGCGTGTCCTTAGAATGGCAGGAACTGTGGCAATCTTCCGTGATTATTGGACGGAGGCTGCTCGAAACCAACATTCCTCCCTACCTCACCTTAGCCAGACTGACCGAAAGCGGCGCATTAAGCGATCGCGCTTTATTAATTATTAGTTACGTGCTGTGCGGTTTTACCCATATTCCCTCCTACGGGATTTTCGTGGGCGGCTTATCCTCCTTGGTGCCCGAAAGACGTTCGGAAATTTCAGCACTAGGCTGGAAAGCGCTCTGGGCCGGAACCCTCGCCACATTAATGACAGGTTGCGTCGCCGGGTTATTTGACTTTGGCAATGCAGCCATTCTCGGTCGATAACATTTTGAGAGAGGTTTGTAGATGTATCCGAAAAAACTGTGGTTCATTGGACTGGCGCTGATTACAGCCCTAGCCATTGGGTTTTGGGGTCGCATTCCCGCCTTGACTGCCAATCCACTCGGCGAACTGAGCGCCCAGGCTCAAACCCCCTCGCCAACGCCTCCCGTACAAACCACCCCCCTCCCGCCACCGCCACCCCCACCAGCGGCTCCCCTATCTCCTCCTCCCCCCTCTCCAAGTCCCTCTCCTAGTCCAACGCCTCAACCAACGCCCGAACCCACAGCAGCGGATGCGCTGTTAAGTACCCCTCCTTTGGATTTAGGCGGTAACTTTGAAGATAGCCGGGGGCGCTTTCAGGTGGGGATTCTCTCCGGTTATAAGGTCGGCTCGGCGGGACGCAATCCTTTATTTGAGGCTCCCGATGGCAACCTTGCCTATACGGTGGTGGTTCGCCTGAGAGCAACCGAACAACCTTTAACCCCCAATGGGCTAGCGCAAATTGCGATTGAAACCTTCCAGCAGGGCGAAGGCTTCCAACCGGGAGAAATTTCCAGCGCCGCCTCTGGTGAAACGATTATTCCTTGGACTGGGCAGTTAACTTTTGGCGCTCAAGCCCAACCCATGAGCGGGGCGATTGTCGCCAGCCAACCGCAAAGGGATGTCTTATTATTATTAATTGCAACAACGGAAGCCGGAGCCGAACAGCTACCGAGCGCGATCGCAGCTTTAGCCCCCACGTTGCAGTGACAAAATAATTAAGACATTAATGAGCATGGGGCGAAATTACCCAACCACTAATAGGATTACACCGGGAAAGTAGACGAAATTGTATCGCGCCCCGCGCGTTAAATCGATGCCGAAAAAATAGGTAATCCCTAAAAATAGGGCGATCGCACTCAGCACAA
>NZ_MJGC01000109.1 GCF_001746915.1 Desertifilum tharense IPPAS B-1220 | reverse complement strand
TGAAACCTTCTACACCAAGAACATTCTGCTCAACGAAGGAATTCGGGCTTGGATGGCTCCGGCTGACCAACCTCACGAGTTCTTCGAGTTCCCTGAAGAAGTTCTACCTCGCGGTAACGCGCTGTAATGAGTTTCTAAAAACCTCTATCTTGTTCTGAGATAGTCTAACCCCGGCTTAACCGTCGGGGTTTTGATATTTTAAAGCTGCTCTGGATCGATCCCCTGTTCCCGCAATTTTGCCATCAACGCTTGATAGCGCTGGCGTTCTTGTTCGAGTTGGGATAAAGCCTCATCAGCGCGTTGGCGTTCCTGTTCGGCGCGTTGGCGTTCCTGTTCGGCGCGCTGACGTTCCTGTTCTCTCAAGTGATGGAGTTGTACAGAGGTGAGAAATCTTTCCCCGTCTGGGCGATAAATTTCTAGGGTATCTTCAGTTAATTGAAAGCGTATCCCTAATAAGGGACTGACCCAACCATCCACCTGTTCTAAGAGTTCTAACCCGGCTTCAGAACGGATCAAGCCGCTGAGTTCATTATCGTCTGGGTCGTAGATGTAATATTCTTGAACGCCATAGCGTTGATAAAACAGGGCTTTTTGTGCCATTTTCCCGGTACGGTTTCCGGGAGAGAGGATTTCAAAGACGACTTGCGGGGGAATGTTGTCTTCTTTCCATTGCTGGTAGGAACCGCGATCGCCTTTAGGTCTGCCCAAAACTACCATAGCATCGGGAGCTTGGCGGATTGTATTGCTCCCTTGTACTGGATACCACAGTAAATCCCCTGCGACAAAAACATTAGGATCGTTAGCAAACAGAATTTCCAGATTCTCTTTAATCGTGACAATCCAACGAAACTGTTTTGTATTGTCTGACATTGGTTGTCCGTCGCTATCTGGGTAGATAACCTCTGGCGTTGTGTCGGCGGGTAGTTGTTGTAGCATACCGTCCGTGGCTCAAAGCGTTGATTTTAGTATAGCTAGGGGAAAATCGAGCTAACTTTTTGAAGGTCGTCTAGTCGCAGCAAGAAGCAAGAGGTTCTTTCGCCCAATTTTGTAATTCAACTTTTTCGTGGCTCAAAATGTTTGCCCATTGTGTGGTTAGCGTAGCAGTAAGGGGTGAATCTACGGGCTGTTGGCGGCGAAGTTGAACCACTGTGTCAAGGAGTTCGTACCAAAGACCTGCTTTAGCATAGAGGTTAATGCGATCGCTCGGTGAGGCTGCGGCTAATTCCTGCTTCTGCGTATCGCTCAGTTCGACTCGTTGTATCCAGCCTTCAGCAAAATCACCATAACCATTTTTTTCACACATTATTTGAAAATACCAGTAATAATTTTTCTCAACTTCTAGAACGGGTGCATCTGGAGTAGTAGGAAGAGTAAAACTAACCACACCCGCAGGGATGGGGCGATCCAGAACAGTTTCGTAGATTATCTTGCCATGTTCATCTTCTATGCCAAACCTGGCTCCATAAGCGTGGTTGGGTGGTATATAAACATGGAAGGTTGGAGATACTAACGTAGTGGTGCCAACTAAAGATTTAGGCACGATCGCTTGAATCTCTAGTAGAGACGGACCTAAACAGGGGCAACGAGTGCTACTACCCGTTCTGCGAGTAGGAAAGCTAGGATTATTAGGAAGATTTAACTCAATAGCAAACGCTGCTTGTAGAGGCCAGTTACAGGTCAATAGACCCAAAACAATTGCTAAACTAGCTTTTTTCAGAGTTTGGAGATGTTGATAATCCATAACTTCCCTCTTGTTTAAAACTCAAGTGTCTTACATTTTTAGAGGATCGATTAAACTCTTAACACTTGATAAAAGATTCGCTGGCTGGTGAAAGGTTGAGGTACGAAACCCAACACACCCCTGACTGCTGGCTGACCAAATGAGTTACCAATGGACAATCCTTCAAGAGAGAGTTAGGCTTTCTCTATCGCTTCCCTAAGAGTGTGTGAGGGGTAGTCAAAATTATGGTCTTATCCAATTGAGCCTTTCGTCTCTGATTGAGGTTGGTATAGTCGCAATCAAAAACAAGAGTGTAATCTAACTTTTTCGTTGCTCAATATGCTCGTAATTTTTACCAGCTTCTAGAAAGAGAGCAAGCTTTAGATATTGAGGATTAAACCCACATCTAGCAAAAATCCAGGTAAAACCTCTGCGCCAGATAGGAGGGGAGGCTGTTCGGTTGCGAAATTCAGCGTTTCTACAGGTTGTTGAGGGCGGTAAATTTCGACTAGGGGTGTTAAAGGATCGATTAACCAACCTAAGCGAATGCCATTTGCCAGATAAGCTTGCATTTTGGCTTGAAGTTGAGAGAGGCTATCGGTTTCAGAACGGAGTTCAACAACAAAATCGGGACATAACGGGGGAAATTTGCGCCGTGCTTCTGCTGATAAAGCTCGCCAGCGTTCTAGTGTAACCCAGGACGCATCGGGCGATCGCTTTGACCCATCGGGAAGTTGAAAAACGGTGGAAGAGTCAAAAACAACCCCGAATTGAGTTTGGCGGTTCCAAAGGGTGAGTTCTGTGGTCAATGCTGAATTGCGAATTCCGCTTTCTCCGCCCGTCGGTGGCATAATGATTAACGCTCCGGTTTCTGTCATCTCCAGCCGCCACGCTTGATTTGTCATGCAAAGCGCGTAAAATTGCTCGTCGGTTAGTCGCAGCGCGGGTGCAAGGTTGAGGGTTAGCGTTTCCATAGCTGGCGATGGAGGAAGGGTTAGCGTTTACTGTAATTTTAAGCTTTGCAAAACACCCACCCCTGAGTGAGGTGGGTGTCCTATCTCCTAGCTTTGATGTTTTTGCGACCAGACGCGGGTGGGAAGTCCCCAAACGTAGATAAATCCTTCTGCGGCTTTGTGGTCAAATTGATCCTCTTCGCCGTAGGAGGCTAGTCCCATGCTATAGAGGGAGTTTTCGGACTTACGGCCGACGATATTCGCGGTTCCCTTGAATAGCTTAATGCGGACTGTGCCATTGACCCGTTCTTGGGTTTGTTGGACAAAGGCGTCTAAGGCTCCTTTCAAGGGGCTGTACCACAGACCGTTATAGACTAGGCGGGAATAGGTTTCTTCAATTCCTCGCTTGTATTGGGTGACATCTGCGGTGAGGGTGAGGCTTTCTAGGTCGCGGTGTGCTTGAATGAGAACCAACAAAGCTGGGGTTTCGTACACTTCTCGCGATTTAATCCCGACTAGGCGGTTCTCGATCATATCAATTCGACCGACGCCATGATTGCCCACTAGGGTATTGATGGTTTTGATCAGTTCAACGGGGGCTAAAGATTGACCGTTGACGGCGACGGGAACGCCTTTTTCAAAGCTGATTTCGACGTATTCGGGTTCGTCTGGTGTCGCTGCGAGGCCTTTGGTCATTTGGAAGACTTCTTCCGGAGGTTCGGCGTAGGGGTCTTCTAAAATTCCGGCTTCGATCGCCATGCCCAACAGGTTTTTGTCTAAGCTGTAGGGGGAGGATTTTTTCACGGGTGCGGGAATGCCAAAGCGTTCGCCGTATTCGATGGTTTGTTCGCGGCTAAATCCCCATTCCCTAGCGGGTGCGAGAATTTTAAGGTTGGGGTTTAGCGCGCCGATGGATACATCAAAGCGAACTTGGTCGTTTCCTTTGCCGGTACAGCCATGCGCGATCGCATCTGCGCCATACTTCTCGGCTGCTTCTACCAGTAGTTTAGCAATTAAAGGACGCGCTAGAGCGGTAGAAAGCGGGTAGCGGTTTTCATAGAGGGAATTGGCTTGAATGGCCGGAAAGGCATACTCGGTGACAAAGCTTTCTGTGGCATCTGCAACCAGGGAAATGCTTGCTCCTGATTTTAAGGCTTTTTCCCGCACGGCTTCGAGTTCATCCCCCTGACCCAAGTCGGCGGCGAGGGTAATGACTTCTTCGATTCCCCACTCGTTTTTGAGGTAAGGAATGCACACTGAGGTATCAACGCCGCCGGAGTAAGCCAATACAACTTTAGTAGCACGACCCATAGAGATCTCAATTTTTTGTAACACAACGAGTCCCTATTATCTACTGAATCTAGGCGTCTGCTTGTCAGGGATAGGAGATATTCTGGCAGTGGCGTCTATTGAAGCGATGCTTGCTTGGGCTGGTTTGGGTCGCTGAACCTAGTACCATTCATAGATCAGTTCGTCTTTAGCGATTTTTTCGTGGATCAGGGTGCGGATTAAATCGAGTTCTTGCGGCATTACCTTGCCATCTGCCCACATGACTGCTTTAATGCTTTGCAGTTCTTGAGAGGTGATTTTCCCATCTGCGATCGCCCGTTCAATGGTCGCTTTGAGTTTGCTGAGTTGCAACTCATCGTCCGGGGAAAGAGGTTGAGCGTTGGGGCGTTGAATATCCATAACAGCTTCTCCTCAAAAGGCGGTTAATACGTGGCTGTTTTCCGCCTAAAATTTCCGTGAGTTTGTGCTGTTTCTGTATTAACACAAAATCCCGAACTTTTGAACATTTATGCAGAATAAAGTTAAGCGTTCAAGACAATTCCTCTTAAGTCTTAAAATAATGCAATAATCTCGGATTTTTACTCAATTTAAGCATTAGAAATGGCGCAAAGATCGAACCGCAATTTTTTTTCCTATTTTTGCAACCTGAAGGGAGTCAATGAGCAGTGACTGTAATTTCATCTCAAGAAATTGAAGCGTATCGCGCCCAATTAGCCGCTTTTCCGGGTGCATTAAAAGCATTAGAAGTGATTGAAGACTGCGAGGGAGACCTTGAAGATGCGGCGATGAGTCTGGCAATTCGGATTGGACAAGAACCTCAAATGGATAACTCTGAATGGTTAGATGCTTTAACCCGAAAGTGGCGAGCGGTGATTTGCAAAGCAGAATTTCGAGTGGATTTAAGCCAGGGATCGATTGCTAGCGTCATCGAATTTTTAGCACTTTCGGAATTATTACCCGCAACTTTAGCAACGCCTATGCTGATTTATGCGATGAAGTTAGGGATTCAAGATTTTTGTCAATTGCTGGATGCTCAAAGCGAGATAGCCGACCGAAATTAATCTCAAAATAGGATTAAAAAGCGTATTTTTTAGCCCAATCGATCGGCGTTACAAGGATCTAAATTTATAGGCGATCGCTAGAATTCATTTCAGAACTATTCTGTTGTTTAAGCCATTCTAGATAAAGATCGGGGCGGCGCGATCGCGTTCGTTGCACTTGCTGAGATTTGCGCCAGCGTTCGATCTCCCCATGATGACCCGAAAGCAGCACATCGGGGACTTTATGGCCGCGAAACTCCGCCGGACGGGTATATTGAGGATAGTCCAGCAACCCCGCCTCAAAACTTTCCGCCTTGAGAGAGGCTTCTTTCCCCACCGTTCCCGGAAGCAAGCGCGTGACGCCATTAATAAGCGTTAGCGCCGGAATTTCACCGCAAGTTAGGACAAAATCACCTAACGATACCTCCCGATCCACCAAATGTAACACCCGTTCATCAACCCCTTCATAATGACCGCAAATGGCGATCGCCTGATCGTAATTAAGGGCTAACTCCCGGAATAGGGGCTGGTTCATGGGTTCGCCTTGAGGCGTCATCAATAGCACAATGCGCCGTTCTAAAATGGGTAAAGATTCCACCGCCGCAAAAATCGGTTCCGGTTTCATCAACATCCCCACCCCACCCCCGTAGGGTTCATCATCCACTTTACGGTGCTTATCGGTTGTAAAATCGCGAGGGTTGGTTAAATAGACCTCAGCGATCCCCCGGCTTAAAGCTTTCCCCAGCAAACCCGACTTCAGCGGCGAGGTAAAAAAGTCTGGGAATAATGTCACAATATCAAATCGAAAAGGCATCATTCTTAGGTTGTGCGAATCACCTGGAAACAGCTTAGACGACAAGGGAGCCAGGAGAATTGTTATCTCAACTGTACCGTTTTCGTCAAGTAAATAGCAGCAAACTCCCCATTTCGTCCTATGATGAATCAGGTCTATCTCGTTGAGCCTCAATTGCAGGAGCGTGTTTTGCAGTCTCCTTTTTTCGGATTGTTTTCATTGGGTCTAGGGTTCTGGCGGCGACTGAATATCTTCAAATCTTGACAAGCCACTCTCGCCAGCACTCTGAATCCGCTCATTTTAACGTTTACACGATCTCATGCCCAAAAGCGATACCATGTTGCAGCTTGAATCGCAATCTCTTGCACAGGAAATGCCTCAATCTACGAAAACCGCAGTGATGATTATCGGCGGTGCTGAAGACAAAGTTCATGGCCGAGAAATCTTGCACACTTTCTTTAGTCGGGCAGGGGCAGCCGATGCAGCGATCGCAATTATTCCGTCAGCGTCTCGCGAACCTGCGGTCATTGGCGAACGCTACCAGCATATCTTTGAAGAAATGGGAGCCAAAGAAATCCAAATCTTGGATATTCGCGATCGCGATGCGGGCAACGACCCTCAATGGCAAGAATACCTCAATCGCTGCACGGGGGTATTTATGACCGGAGGAGATCAACTGCGCTTATGTGGTTTACTCGCCGATACCCTCGTCATGGAAACCGTGCGTCAACGCACCCTAGAAGGTAAAATCACCCTCGCCGGAACCAGTGCTGGGGCCGCCGTCATGGGGTATCAAATGATCGCAGGCGGGGGCAGTGGCGAGTCGCCCAATCGCTCCTTAGTAGACCTGACAACCGGCTTAGGGATTGTGTCTGATGTGATCGTCGATCAGCACTTTCACAACCGCAATCGCATGGCCCGGTTAATTAGCGCGATCGCCTCTCATCCTCAGTGTATTGGCATCGGTATTGATGAAGACACCTGTGCGATGGTTGAAGGCGACGGCTTAATTCAAGTCATGGGCAAAGGTACCGTCACCATCCTCGATCCAGGCGAACTCACCCATACCAACGAACCCAACGTTGGGGCAACTGAACCCTTAAGCGTCTTTAACTTGCGGTTGCACGTTCTGTGTCACGGCGATCGCTACGATATGCGATCGCGCAAAGTGATTTCCCCGGAAAGCTAACGATCGAGCGATCGCAATTCCCGAAGAATCTTGGGGACTAAACTTATAATCTAAAAGTCCTGGTGTTTATCTTATTTCTGAGGGACGATGGCAGCTAACCACTTAAGCGCAAAACTGTTCGCTAGGAACAGTTTGTTGTCATTTTCCAGCCTCATGCTTGTACAGGTGCGGGCCAAGTGCGCGCTGACTCGCTCCGGATCGTGCAATTCTCGTGCATCCGTAAATCGCCCTCCGGTCTGAAACATGAAAATCCTGAAAACCTTAACCCTACGCGGCCCCAACTATTGGAGCATCCGACGCCACAAACTTATTGTGATGCGGCTCGATCTAGAGGAGTTAGCAGAGAAACCTTCCAATGAAATTCCTGGCTTTTACGAGGGCATTGTCCAAGCCCTTCCCAGTTTAGTCGAACACTTCTGTTCGCCTGGGTGTCGCGGCGGATTTCTTTCCAGAGTTCAGCAAGGCACCTACATGGGTCACATTGTCGAGCATGTGGCATTGGAGTTGCAAACCTTAGCGGGTATGTCCGTTGGATTTGGCCGCACCCGCGAAACCTCAACCCCTGGCACCTATCAAGTTGTTTTTGAGTATCTTAACGAACAAGCCGGACGCTACGCCGGAAGAGCTGCCGTCCGCCTGTGCCAAAGTATTGTAGAAACTGGCAGCTATGCGGAGAGCGAATTAGAACAAGATTTACAGGATCTTCGAGAACTCTGGGCAGATGCTGCCCTAGGCCCTTCCACCGAAACCCTCGTCAAAGAAGCCGAATCGCGAGGAATTCCTTGGATGCCCTTAAGCGCCCGGTTTATGATTCAACTGGGTTACGGCGTGCATAGCAAGCGCCTGCAAGCCACCATGAGCGATCGCACCAGCATCTTAGGCGTTGAACTCGCCTGCGACAAAGAAGGCACCAAACGCATATTGCGCGATGCAGGCATTCCCGTGCCGCGCGGCACCGTCATCCAATACCTTGACGAACTCGAAGACGCCATCCTTGATGTGGGTGGCTATCCCCTCGTTATTAAACCCCTAGACGGCAACCACGGACGCGGCATCACCATCAACGTCACCAACTGGGAACAAGCCGAAGCCGCCTACGACGCCGCCAGCAACGCCTCCAAAACCCGCAGCGTCATTGTTGAACGCTACTACGAAGGCAGCGATCACCGCGTCTTAGTCGTCAACGGCAAACTCGTCGCCGTTGCCGAACGCATCCCCGCCCACGTCATTGGCGACGGCAAATCCACCATCGCCCAACTGATCGAAGAAACCAACCGCGACCCCAACCGAGGCGAAGGACATGATAACGTCCTGACACGCATTGAAGTAGACCGGACCAGCCTGCAACTGCTCGAAGCTCAAGGTTATACCCTCGATAGCATCCCGCCCGTTGGGGAAATGTGCAAGCTCAGAGCCACCGCCAACCTGAGTACCGGAGGAATTGCGATCGATCGCACCGATGAGATTCACCCGGAAAATATTTGGCTGGCCGAACGCGTCGTTAAAATTATTGGACTCGATATTGCGGGGATTGATATCGTAACCCCCGATATTAGCCGACCCCTGCGCGAAGTCGGTGGCGTCATCGTGGAAGTGAACGCGGCCCCAGGGTTCCGGATGCACGTTCGCCCCAGCCACGGCATTCCGCGCAACGTTGCCGAACCTGTGATGGATATGCTGTTTCCCCCCGGTTCGCCGTCGCGCATTCCCATCCTGGCGGTTACGGGAACCAACGGCAAAACCACCACTACCCGTCTGGTTGCTCACATTATGAAGCAAACCGGGCAAACCGTCGGCTACACCACCACCGATGGTACTTATATCGGCAACTATTTAGTAGAAGCAGGCGATAATACGGGCCCCCAAAGTGCCGAACTGATTCTTAAAGATCCAACCGTAGAAATTGCAGTTTTAGAAACAGCACGCGGGGGGATTCTCCGCAGCGGATTAGCGTTTGATCGCTGCGATATTGGCGTGGTTTTGAACGTCGCCGCCGACCATTTGGGCTTAGGAGATATTGATACCATCGAGCAGATGGCGCAGGTGAAAAGCGTCCTGGCAGAAGCCGTTAGCCCCCAAGGATACGCGATCCTCAACGCTGACGATCCGTTAGTCTCGCAAATGGCAAAGCGGGTGAAGTCGCAGATTGCCTATTTTTCCATGACCCCTGATAATCCGATCGTGCAGCGCCATACCCAACAGGGAGGACTGGCGGCTGTTTATGAGAATGGCTATCTCTCTATTTTGAAGGGCGATTGGACTTTGCGAATTGAGCAAGCCACCAAAGTACCGATGACAATGGAGGGTCGCGCGCCGTTCCAAATTGCGAATGCGCTAGCGGCTTGTTTGGCAACTTTTGCTCACGGGATGAAGATTGAAGATATCCGCGCTGCGCTGAAAACGTTTATCGCTTCGGTACAGCAAACGCCAGGACGGATGAATTTGTTCAATTTGGGCGATTATCATGCCTTAATTGATTATGCTCATAACCCCCACAGCTATGAAGCGTTGGGCGGATTTGTGCGGAATTGGCCCGGCGAACGGATTGGGATTATTGGCGGCCCTGGCGATCGCCGCGATGAGGATTTTGTCACCCTCGGCAAGCTTTCGGCGCAAATGTTTGACCGGATTATTATTAAAGAGGATGATGATACGCGCGGCCGTCCGAGGGGTGATGCGGCGCAATGGATTGCGTTGGGGATTGAAGAGGTCAATCCAGCGATGAAGTATGAAACGATTTTAGAAGAGACTCAAGCAGTCAATCAGGCTTTGGATTTGGCTCCGAAGGGGAGTTTAGTCGTAATTCTACCTGAATCTGTGAGTCGGGCGATTGAGCTGATTGAAGCTCGAAAACCTATTCCGAGCAATCTTTCGTCTCCTGTAGAAAATCGCCAGGAAGTGCGAAATTAGGGATTGGGTTTTTGGGATTTTGCAAGGCGCACTGTTGGGTGCGCCTTTTGTGTTTATAAGCGGAACGGTCGCCAATTTATGTTTTTCCTCAACACCGAATAGCGCACCTGAAAAATATTGATATCCATTATTTTAAGGGGGCGATCGCTCTGCTTATTCCTGGTGGTAACGCTTCCTAGGCTTGCACGACTAGACCTTTGAGAGTATTCACTAGCAAGCCAATCCAAGGGAAAAGGCGATGAGTGGGTTGGAGGTTCGTTTCAGCACGCTTCTGACAGCAGACTTCGCACGGTGCCCAAAAATGATCGTCAAAATCGTAATAACTCATTTGCTCAAATCCTTAGTTCTTAGCTTGGCTTTAATATTCCCAAAAATTGACAAATTCCATTGCTTTTGCAATAAAACTCATCATCCTTTAGAAAGCGTAAATTTTCCTCTAAACGCCCTCATTAAATGTACTGAAAGCCATTCAGGTCAGTTGATTGCACCCTGAGTCTTGGGGGGTTAAATAGCGGAATTTACGGATAGCTGAAATTGAAGACCGGCACCGAATAGAAAAGTTCCTAGTTCCTACGGAGTCTTAATTTTCGGAAGGTTGACTCTCCTCGTAGCATCGGGCGATCGCACTTGCAGTCTGAAACTTTTTCTAGACTCCAGATGTCCGTATTTCTATTAACTTTAGCGATTTTCATTCTCCTTAAGCAGAAATCAAAAACTCTACCTATAGATAGAGTTTATTGGCGAGAAAATTGCTACTTACTCTTCCTTCCTCGACCCATGCATTCTTTCTCTAAATTCGCCTTATTACTTTTGCTTGTCTTCCCCGCGCCCGTTGGCAGCATTCCCTTAAGCGCCGCCAACCCTCCTGTTAAACAAATCGCCTCCGAACAGCGCGATGTCATTGTTTGGGAACGTTCTGGGGGAGTTGCCGGAATCTGCCATCGCCTCACCCTGCAATCTACAGGTCGTTATACGCTAGAACATTGCTTCCGCCAGCAGCCCATTCGCCAAGGACAGCTATCGCGATCGCAGTTTGCCCCCCTGCAACGCTATCTAGCCCGCTACAATCGCTTTGAATGGGAACTTTCCCCACCTCCCAACTCAGCCGATATGTTTGCTATGCGCTACAACTTCAACGGTAACGGTAAGCGTTCTCCCACAGTAAAAGACCAAGAAGCCATCAACGCTTTATTGGCAGAAATTGCCAGTCAAGCGATGCAACCCTAGAACTCAATACGGAATTCAACGCTAAGACTGATGCTGAGGCGGGCGATCGCGTGTTAATCTGCTTTCGCCGTCCGCCTCAAGCTGTCGTTCATGCACCGATCTAACCGTCCGGAATACCTCCAGCGACTCCTCCTGACCCTAGGCATTATTGCCCTATTTTTTGCCATCCTCTCGTTACTTTGGATACTGGCAGATGTTCTGTTATTAGTCTTTATTGGCGTCCTCGTCGCAATTGTGCTGCGAACCCTAGCTAAACCCATTGCGCGGTATAGTCCGCTTTCTGCCCAATGGGCGCTGATTGTCGTGCTAGCGATCCTAGCAGTCGGGGCGATCGCCGTAGGATGGTGGCTGATCCCCGAAATCATTAGTCAATTCAACCAACTCGTTGAAGGATTGCAGGTAGCCTTAGCCCAAGTTGAAGCCTTTCTCTCGCAGTTTGGTCTGGGTCAGCAGTGGTTTGACGATATCTTTTCCGCAGGGGGACCGCAACCCTTTAGGCCAACCCTGATTAACCGGATTACAGGCACATTTACCCAAACATTAGGGATTTTAGCCAACCTCTTCTTTATTGGGTTTATCGGGCTATTTGTAGCCATCGATCCAGAGATGTATCGCCGAGGGATCGTGCGTCTGGTTCCTCCGAGGGGGCGATCGCGAACTCGCGAAATCATCGATAGTTTAGTCGCCGGAATGCGGGCTTGGTTGCTAGGGCGCGTGATTTCAATGGTGGCGATTGGGGTAGCGATTGGGGTGGGATTATGGTTAATGGGAATTCCCTTAGCCCTAGTTTTAGGTTTGTTGACGGGGTTGCTGGAGTTTATCCCCATTGTCGGCCCCATTCTCTCCGCCGGGCCCGCTATTCTGATTGCGATTACCCTCGGATTTAAAGAAGCGCTGTACGTGGCGATTTTTTACCTAGTGATGCAGCAGTTAGAGGGAAATATTCTCACCCCCATCGTCCAACAAAAAACGGTTCATCTCCCTCCAGCTTTAACCCTGACTGCGGTTTTGGCGATGGGCTTTTTATTTGGGCCGTTGGGAGTGCTGGTGGCTACCCCAGTCGCGGCCGTGCTGTATATTTTAGTCAAAGAGCTTTATCTCAAGGATTTGATTGAGCGCGATCGCCATTAAAAAAACACTGTCTTGCTACTCCACAAAACAGTGTATCAACCTAATAATCCCAATTCAAACCCGGAAATACTCCGGTTAAGCACTTACATTTTGCCTTTCTGCATCACTTCTTGCAGGTGGCGGCGGATTTCTTGCGCCTGTTGTTTATCTTGCTCTCTTAAACGTTGCAGCAACTCAACGCAGGGTTGAGAGTTGGCTTGTTGAGCATCTTCAATGTAAGATTCATAAGTCTGAATCGCTTCAGCTTTATTTTGTAAAACAGTTAGCAGATCGTATTCTAAATCGCTGATTACCTTAGATTTATCGTCAGTCATCATCAGTCGAACCTCTCGTCGAGTCTTTTCTCCGATTGTGGCGAACCCTCTAGAGGGGTTCATCTGCCCAAAAGAAGAGACTGAGTTCAACCTGAAGGGGATTGTGCTGCGATCGCTATTTGTTCCTGCGCTCCGAGGTTTGAGCTTCAGACTCTCTAGAAACTGCATACTCCTCTGGGACAATAGGAGAACCATGCATTCGAGCATAGACCTTAGTAAACTCTGCCCCCAGGAAGAGAATATGCGCGGTGTAGAATGTCCAAACTA
The DNA here is from genome assembly GCF_001746915.1 of Desertifilum tharense IPPAS B-1220. Taxonomy (NCBI): domain Bacteria; kingdom Bacillati; phylum Cyanobacteriota; class Cyanophyceae; order Desertifilales; family Desertifilaceae; genus Desertifilum; species Desertifilum tharense. Next base: position 1,900 of record NZ_MJGC01000109.1, on the reverse strand, counting down.
ACAGAATCACAATAGAGCCTGCGACCCCATAGGCCGAAGCGAAGTCGGTTTGATTGAGAAAAATACTAAAGAAAAATTGACCGAGCATAAATAGAATTGCAGTAATGGTAGCCCCCACCATTGCATCGCGCCATTCCACCTTGGCATCGGGCAAAATAGTATACATGGCAGCAAATAGAAGCGTTGCGCCAATCAGCGTTAACAAAAAGCTGAGAATCCGCCAAACAGGGACTAAATCGGGAAGAAATTCGCTAAGATATTGCACCATCGCCCCTAGTCCCGTATTAATGACAAGCGAGACAAACAGCAAAAATGCAATCACCAGAACCATTGCAAAACTGAGAAGGCGTTTGCGGAAGAAGTGAAACAGATGGCGGCGCGGTTCCGGTTTAACTTCCCAAATGCGATCGAGTGCATCTTGAATTTGGGCAAACACCCCCGACGCCCCAAAGGCTAAAAAGCCTAAATTAACGATCAATCGTAAAGTTCCCCCACCTGTATCTTCTCGCATATTGGCGATCGCAGTTTGTACCGCCCCCGCGCCTTCCTCGCCAACAATATCTTGAATTTGGTTAACCACCTCACCCTGCGCCGCCGCTTCGCCAAAAATTGCCCCAACCAGCATAATCATCACCACAATTAATGGCGGGAGAGACAAAACCGTATAGTAAGCCAGGGAGGAAGCCAAAAGCGAGATTTGATTAAACTGAAGTTCGGCTACAGTTTCTTTGAGTAATCTCCAAAGATCGCGCAGATTCATCATGAGCGGTTTAGACAGATGCAGATTCGGTTTTACCTTGCCAAAACCTCCAAGACTTAGCATCGGTCTAGGAGAAGAAATCGAGAGGGCGATCGCTTTAAATTGAGAATTGTGCAACCGGATAAATGCGGAACTGCCACTTCCATCGCTGAAAATGGGCATAATAACTGAAGCATTCACCCCAGCCAGACAACATCATGCCACAGCAAACCTCGATCGCCTTGTGCTGCAAGCTATTCCCCTGTTTCGTCACGCTCTGGGTTGCCAGTTTAAGCGGAATACCCAGCGCGATCGCCCAAGAACAACAGGGCTGTTTTTTTGTAGACTCATCAGGACGGGCTGTCAGTTTAGGCGGGATTTGTAATGGCGACTCTCCATCCCGTCGCGTGTATCAAGCCAGAATTAAACGCCGCCTGGGGGGAATTCCCGTCATTGATGTTACCTTTAACGGCAATCAGACCTTTGAGATGATTGTCGATACAGGCGCTAGCGGTAGCCTAATCACCGCCTCAATGGCCCAAGCCTTGCGCGTCGTTCCTACCCGCGTGGAGATTTCCGCCATTGCAGATGGTTCGCGAGTCATATTTCCAGTCGGTTACGTGCAATCCATTGGCGTTGGCGGGGCTGTCGTTCGGAATGTACCCGTTGCGATCGCAGAACGCATGGACATCGGCCTCCTCGGTCACGACTTCTTCGGCGACTACGATGTCACCATTAGACGGGATGTTGTCGAGTTTCGCCGCTAATTCAGTGCTTCTCTAAGTGCTGAGTAGAAAGTGCTGAGTGCTGAGGGGGAAGAGGGTGGGGGGATGGGGAGGTGGGGAGGTGAGAGGAAGTGAGTGCTGAGTAGAAAGTGCTGAGTGCTGAGTGGGAAGAGGGTGGGGGGATAAGGAGTGCTGAGTAAGTTCTGAGTTCCGTAGCTTGCACGCCAAGTAGCCGTGTTCCGAGTCGGGAAGAGAGTGCTTCTCTGAGTGCTGAGTGTAAAGTGCTGAGTGCTGAGAAGTATAGTAGTAAATCAGTATTTACCCCTTCTTCCCCCCATCCCCCCATCTCCCCATCTCCCCATCCTCTTCTTCCCCCAACCCCCAACTCCCAACTCCCAACTCTCTTCTTCCCCCAACCCCCAACTCCTAACTCCCA
>NZ_MJGC01000108.1 GCF_001746915.1 Desertifilum tharense IPPAS B-1220 | reverse complement strand
CTACAGTCAACAATCAATGTGCCTAGTTTGTCAATCCTATTCCGGATTACTCATTCTTCGTTCTACAATAATCCTCTCTTTCTGATGAGAATAATTATTGAATTGGCATACTAGATACTGAAGAACCAAAAATGCTAGGATTGAAGCCGAGAAAAGTCATGAGATTGGACTTTTACTCACCAGTTTAAAAATTTCCCTGCTTCAAGCACGCTTGCACCAACAACAACTCCCTTTCGCGTTAGATTTTCCTAGCGAGTTTCAGCGCGAATATGTAGCGTTTGTCCAACAAGTTCGCAATGTGCAAGCGCTGATGACAGAAGTCGAGCGTTTTGTTCTGGAGCATAACAAACCGGAACTTGCGAGGTTTCTTCAACGATATTTACCCATACCGCAACTTTATTTAGAACAGGTTCAATCCCAACTAGGGGAAACAGACATTTCTGCACTGGGAGGCGTTGAAAGAGCAGCGGCTCAACAAGCTTTATTGGCGCTGAATAGTAGCACTATTGTTGGAGAGTTAGAGCAATTTTCAATCGATTTGCGTAATTGGGCGGAACAAGCTTTTGAGGATGAGGATGCAGCGCATCATCATTTAGATGAAGCGATTCAATTACGCTGGCAAATTATAGCCCATAGTATCTTTTATACCATTATTTTGGGGATTATTATTTCCCTGTATACGAGCAGAGCGATCGCAACGCCAATTCAAAATCTAACTCACGTCGCGCGGCGGGTGACTCAGGAGTCGAATTTTGAACTCCAAGCTGAGGTAAAAACGCAGGATGAAGTGGGGGTTTTGGCGGTTTCGTTGAATCAGTTAATTCAGCGCGTCAATGCTTTATTAAAGGAGCAAAAAGCCGAACAAGCAACGCGCCTTTTAGAAAATGAGAAGATGTCTAGTTTAGGGCAAATGCTAGCGGGAGTCGCCCATGAAATTAATAATCCGGTGAACTTTATTTACGGTAACTTAATTCATGCCGATGAGTATATTAGAGACTTATTAGAGATTTTAGAACTTTACCAAGAGAAGGTTCCCGATCCGCCTTCAGAAATTCGCGATCGCACTGAGGAGTTAGAAATTGAATTCTTAATTGAAGATTTGCCTAATTTAGTCAATTCTATGCAAGTAGGAGCCGATCGCGTTCGGCAAATTGTCCTCAGTCTCAAGAATTTTTCCCGTCTAGATGATACTGAACCCCATCCAGTAAACGTCCAGGAATGTATAGAAAGCACGTTGCTGATTTTGAATAACCGAATTAAAAAAGGCATTCAAATTGCTTGTCAGTATGGTAATACTCCCCCCATTCCAGGCTATACGGGCTTGCTCTATCAAGTTTTTATGAATATTATTAGTAATGCCATTGATGCTTTACTAGAACTTCCGGAATCGCGGGATAAACAAATCAAAATCACCACAGAATGCCAGCAACCCGAATGGTTAGTTATCCGAATTGCTGATAATGGTATGGGTATTTCTCCGGAAAATCAAGCCAAAATTTATGATGCATTTTTTACCACAAAACCTAGAGGTGTGGGAACGGGTTTGGGGTTAGCCATTAGCTATCAAATTATTGTTGAAAAACACAATGGTAAGCTGACTTGTGACTCTCAAGTGGATGAAGGAACAGAATTTACCATTTTTCTGCCATTGCATCCGACGGCTGAAAATGTTTCTCCCGCAACTCCAGCAAACTATTCAACCTGTTAAGCTGGGGTTCGTGAAGTACACTTTCTTCAAAGTCCCCCTTACTAAGGGGAATTTAGAGAGATCGCGCCCTATCTTATTTAATCAAAAAACGTTATATAGCAAGCCTCAATGGGTGGCGAACTTTCCCTCACCCCCAACCCCTCCCCCTAGGGAGAGGGGTTAGTTTGCGCGCCGTGCATAACCCCTTCAATTGTTCTTCACAGAGTAGAATACAGGGGAGATTGAGGGGCAAGGGAGGTTAAAATATTTTGACAGCGCTTGATATAAAGCTTGGCAATTGTATCTTCAGGAGTTTGGGCGATCGCCTGTTGAAAATAGTTCAGTGCTAGGCTAGGATTACGCTGTTGCCAAGCCTCTATACCGCGCTGAAAGATTGAGCGCGATCGCACTTTTCCCGATTCAATAGGATAAGCTTGAGATCCAAGAATTTCGTAAAGTTCAATACCTTTTTGTTTGCCTCGCGGTGCTAGACTATCAACCCAGCGATAGAGGAATTGGTTGCTAGGTTCTTGCAAATTAAGGGATGATTGATGCGAGCGGATATGAGCAATTGTGGTTTCACTAGCTAACGCAATGCAACCATAAAACTCAATTAAACTTTCAATTCGCGAAGCTGTATGAACCAGATTGTCGATCGCCAGCGAATTGAGTCGATCCTCAAAAGATAAGATACTCCTAGCTCTGCATCCCGTATGAATTCCCATTCCAATACCTGTTATGGTATCGGGAGGAAAATCTGGGTAATTTTGAGAAAATTCTTGCAAACTATAACGCATCTGAATAGCAGCTTTAATTGCATCCACTGCATGAAACTTGCGCCGCTTAAATGTTACCAGAATTCGCTCTCCAGAAGATTTATGAATCGAGCCGTGCTGTTGAGTTAATATTTGATTAATTTGGGCAAACAAGCGATTCAATGATTGAAAAGCTTCCGGCGCTGTGTCAGCCTCAAAAAGCCCCATCAAATTGCGGACATCGCATAATAAAATAGTCAGCTCTTCAGTAGTATGGTTTTCCAATTTAGCTCAGTTAACTCCCTGACTTTAAATGCCGATAACTACTCAAGCGCTCTCTAACATGAATAACGCCTAAAAGTTATCTAACACACTCAATCTTTACAAATGCACCCTGAAGAGGACGAGCTATCGCAAACCGGCAATGGAGATTGCTACAAGAATTAATCCTTGATTTCCCCAGCAGTCAAAACTTTCTCAAAGTCTGAACTTTCGGAAATGCAGCAACTATTCAGATAGAGCCATGTCAGAAAGCTTTGCTGACTTCTTGAGGCGATCGCGCCTTTCAAACACTTTTTCAGCTATTATTCTTTCCATTTTAGTTAAATCTTAACCAATACTAATTCGCAATTGTACGGTTTTTGGGTCTGCGTAGTTTAACGCCCTCCCTCCCCCTTCCCAATCAGGGATTCTACTGTGTGGAGAACTTGAGTTAAGTCTAAAGGCTTGCTGAGATAGGCATCGGCACCCGCCGCCAAACAGCGATCGCGATCTCCTGGCATTGCCATTGCCGTAACGGCCACAATGGGTACAGTTTGCCAAAGATCGTGCGCCCGCAACTGGTTGATTAACTCCAGCCCATCCACTTCCGGCAAATGGATATCCATCAAAATCAGGCTGGGTAGCGTTCTGCGCGTCACCAACGGGGAATGAATCGTCTCTAACATCGATCGACCATCGCCAATCAACTCAACCGTATAATTCTCTAACTCCAGCACTTCAGAAATTAACGCCTGATTGTAAGGCTGATCCTCAACCACCAGCACCCGTTTCTGTTTGGTATTCTCCACCTGAAGCCCCGCATCCATCGGTTGAGTTGTTGGCGCAGCAGGTAGCAACGATCGTTTTAGGGTTTGGCGCATTTCCGTCAAAGGCAGCCAAACGCGGAAGCAACTGCCCTTTCCTTCCTCAGACTCAAAAGAAACCGTTCCCCCATGTAATTCGGCGAGTCGCTTCGTCAACACTAAACCCAAACCCGTTCCCTCGTGACGCCGGGTTAAGGAAGAATCGATTTGCTGAAAGGGTTGAAATAACATAGGCCATTTGGCAGGCGGAATTCCAATCCCAGAATCTTGAACTTCCAGACACAAATAGGGGGTACTGGGATTCACCGGACTGCGATCGGGTCGATTTTCCTGGCTGAGTTGCTTACCATAAAACAGGCGGCTGCTCAGTTTTACCTGTCCGCCTTCTCGCGTAAACTTTACCCCATTAGAAAGCAAATTGATGACCACTTGGCGGATGCGGCGTTCATCTAAAGGAACGCAGTTAATCCGATAGTCTAATTCTAGGGAGATCGCCAAACGCTTTTTATCCGCACGCGGCTGAATCATTTTGATACAGTCGGTACAGAGTTCGGGAATGGAAACCATTTGTAAGTCGAGTTCCGTTTTGCCCGCTTCAATTTTGGAAAGATCCAAGATATCGTTAATCAGTTGCAATAGGTGCTTGCCGCTGGTTTCAATGGCTTGAACATGATTGCTTTGTCGTTGCGTTAGCTTGTCGGTGGTTTGGCGCTGAAGTAACTCAGCAAATCCCAAGATGCTGTTAAGGGGGGTGCGGAGTTCGTGAGACATGGAGGCGAGAAACTCAGATTTGAGTTGGGAAGCCAGTTCTAGGTCTTTATTGATATGTTGGAGTTCTTCTTGAGCTTGGGCGCGTTCAATTGCCACGCCCAGGGTACGACATGCGGCTAGAAGCATATCCTGTTGGGGCGCTTGTTGGAGTTTTTGCAGCGATCGCGATTCGAGGGTTAAAATCCCGATAATTTTGCCATTGGTGGCGGGAATGGGAAATAACCCCAATTGACCAATACCGGGATGGCGAAAGACTGTGACGCTATTGGGATGGTTGGCATAGTCTTCAATAAACAAGGGTTCCCCGCTTTCCACCACTTGCCACAATAAACCTTGTCCGTAGGGGATGCCATTATTAAGAATTTCCTGCATCGAGAGGGCAATGGGTTCGCCATAAACCGCGATAAATTGCGCTGAAATCCGGTTGGTGAGTAATGAGGCATAACGAGAGGTGCCTTGCCCATAAATGACTTTGACATCGCCAAAGGCCGCATTCATGGCGTTAATCAGGTAGGAAAGGGCAAATTGACCAATGTCTTGCAAGCTTTGCGAGGCTTGCAGGCGTTCGGTTAAACCGAGTAGGAAGCTGAGGCGTTGAACTTCTGCGTTGAGGTTGTGTTGGATTTGATCGGCTTCTTGGAGGGCTTGTTTGTAGTTGGTGATATCTCGCAAGGTCAATAGATATCGGGTGTTGGAGGTTTTTGTGGCGTAAGCTTCTAGGTAAATGCCGTTAGTTTGGGCAATTTCTAGGGAAATGTTTTGCCCGTCAATCTGGGTTAGGGCGGTTTGCAGTTGATGGCACTGCGCTTCCGACCATTGTTGTTGAGCGCTCAGTTGCTTTAAAATGTCGCTGAGTCTGGGCTGGCGCTGCAAGGCTTCGGGCTGCATTCTCCAGAGGTTCGCCAGTTGCTGGTTAAACAGCACTAAACGCCAGGATCGATCGAATAAGGCGATCGCATTATCGACCCGATCGAGGATCGCAGTCTGTTCTGCTTGGGTTTGCTGCCACTCAAATTGTCTAGAATTAAAGCCATTATCATTTCTGCTCATAATTGTCTACCTACTTTGGCAGCCTTTTAATATAAGTTAAGGATATTTCCCGTAAATCCCGCGAGTCCGTACCTGAGAGCGATCGCACTGACGTTAAAAGCCCAAGCTCTGATATCGTAAAGTTGCACCCTTGCCCGACTCAATCTGTCGTTAGTCTAAAATTTGCTGGGAGCAATAGAAATCTGCTTTTGAGTAGATGCACGGCGTCCAGCTTTTAGGATAAACTGGTTGAGCGTGAAGATTTGTGTACATCAGACCGACCGATCGCGATGTCGCTGATGATACAAGACCCTTATTTGAGCTAAAGCTAAATCTGAAGCTTTAAGTGAAGAGCATTTAGGAGAGGATTCAACAACAATGGCATACGAGTTACCCCCGTTACCTTACGCTTACGACGCGCTCGAACCCCACATCAACAAAGCAACGCTAGAATTTCACCACGATAAGCACCATGCGGCTTATGTGAAAAACTACAACTCAATGGTGGAAGGGACGGAATACGCAGATAAGCCCATTGAGGAAGTGATTAAAGCCATCTATGGCGATTCTTCTAAATCCGGTATGTTTAACAATGCAGCCCAAGCATGGAATCATACCTTTTATTGGAATAGCATGAAGCCCAATGGCGGCGGCACCCCAACTGGCGCGATCGCGGATAAAATCAATGCAGATTTCGGCGGCTTTGACAAGTTCAAAGAAGAGTTTTCCAAAGCGGGTGCAACTCAGTTTGGTAGTGGTTGGGCTTGGTTAGTCTTAGAAAATGGCACCCTCAAAGTCACCAAAACCCTGAACGCAGAGAACCCCCTGCACAACGGGCAAACCCCCTTATTAACGATGGATGTGTGGGAACACGCTTATTACTTAGATTACCAAAACAAGCGCCCTGACTACATTTCCACCTTCATCGACAGTCTAATTAACTGGGATTTCGTGGCGTCTAACTACTCCGCCGCCGCTTAAGTTTAATCCCTAAATCACTTAATCTCAACAGCCGCGATCGCTCGCGGCTTTTTTGATGCTGAGTGGGGAAAGGAGTGCAAAGTTCCGAGTTCCGAGTTCCGAGTCAGAAGAGAGTGCTGAGTCGGTTCTGAGTAGTTCTGAGTCAGAAGAAAGTGCTGAGTTGATAGTCATCAAGTCTTCCTATCTTTTCTTCCCCCCACCTCCCCATCCCCCCACCTCCCCATCCTCTTTACCCCAACCCCCAACTCCTAACTCCCAACCCCCTTCTTCCCCCCATCCCCCCATCTCCCCACCTCCCCACCCTCTTCTTCCCCAACCCCTAACTCCCAATTCCCAACTCCCTTCTTCCCTACGAGCGGCGAATATTAAAACAGCACCAATCTTGACGCCGCCAGAGGGTAGCGACGATCCAGCCATGCTGTTCTAGAGTATCTGCAACGGGTTTGGCTTGTTCTAGGAGGATACCGCTGAGGATACCCCAGGTTGTGGGTTTGGCGATCGCATCGAGTTGCGGTGTCAGATCGATAATCACCTCTGCCAAGATATTACACAAAATCCCATCAACCGGGCCTTGGCTCATTTCTAGCAAGCGTTCTACACTACCCGTCTCAATCTTCAAAACATCAGAGCGAACCTGATTCAGTCTACGATTGCTATGGGCCGAACGCACCGCTAGCGGATCGGTATCCACTGCATATACCTGACGCGCCCCTAGAAGAATCGCCCCAATCGATAGAATACCCGAACCGCAACCCACATCTGCGATCGCAATATCCGTAGACGCCCCATATCCCAGGCGCATTTCCAGCGCTTCTAAACACAATTGAGTGGTAGGATGCGCCCCCGTACCAAAAGCCACCCCCGGATCGAGACGCAATACCAGCCGATCTGTATTTTCGGGTATCGGTAGCCAAGCGGGGTTAACCAAAAAGCGATCGCCAATTTCTTGCGGGTTCCAATATTGCTTCCAACTCGACGCCCAATCTTCCTCATCAATCAGCGTCCACTGCACTGCGGGTAAACTATACCCCATCGCCAGCGCATCTTGACGCAACCACAACGCCAACGCCGCCAAATCTAAAAGCTGGGCTTGTTCCTGGGGTAAATAAGCACAAACTAAACTCGCATTCCCCTTCACCTCGCTGTAGGTTCCCTTACAGCCAAAAGATTCTAAGCGCCAGAAGATTAAATCTTCCAGCACAGGTTCGCCCAGAATCTGAATTTCCCACCAATGATTCGCCAAAAAACACAGCCCCCAATCTTCCTCTTGCCGGTTATTTTACAGGCAATTGGGGAAAGAAGGGAGTTGGGAATTGGGAGTTGGGGGTTGGGGTAAAGAAGGGAGTTGGGAGTTAGGAGTTGGGGGTTGGGGGAAGAAGAGATAAGAAAACTTGCAAACTATCAACTCAGCACTGTTTTCCCCACTCAGCACACTGCTTCGCACCAAGAAGCGCGCAACAGCACTCTTTCCCCCTCTCGGAACTCGGAACTCGGAACTTTGCACTCCTTTCCCCACTCAGCACTCAGCACTTTCCACTCAGCACTAACTTCCCCACTCAGCACTTCATTTAGAGCGTTACGGTATAGGCATCGCGGATACCGGGGACTTTGAGGATTTCTGCAAGAATGCCTTCTGGTAAGGGATCGTCAATGCTTAGAACCATCACCGCATCGCCGCGTACAATCTTGCGTCCCACTTGCATACTGGCAATATTGACATTAAAGCTGCCTAACAGCGAGCCAATTTTACCAATAATTCCCGGCATATCGCGGTGGCGGGTAAACACCATATAGCGGTTAGGGGGAACGTTAATGGGGAATTCATCCACATCAGTGATCCGAATTTCACCATCGCCTAATAAAGCCCCCGTCACGGAATGCTGACCGAGGGTGCCTTTCGCCTCTAGGTGCAAAGAACCCATATAATCCTGACGGGCAGAGTCGCGGGTTTCTACTACGCGAATTCCCCGTTCTTTGGCTTCAATGCTGGCGTTGACGTAGTTTACCCGTTCTCTGAGGGCTTGGGATAGCAAACCTTTGAGGGCTGCAACCACGATGGGCTGACTTTGGTTATTGGCTAACTCACCTTGCAGGCGAATTTCTAACGATTCTACCCGACCGCCTGCCAATTGACCGACCAAATTTCCCAGGGTTTCTGCCAATTGCAGGTAGGGGCGCAACTGTTCCATGACATCGGGATGCAAACCGGGGATATTCACCGCAGAACGGGCGGGAAGTCCGAGGAGAACATCGCGAATTTGTTCGGCGACATCGACTGCAACGTTGACTTGGGCTTCAGCCGTAGACGCGCCTAGGTGAGGGGTGAGGATAACTTCTTGGCCGAGTTGGCGCAAAGAAGACTCGCCGAGGGGTTCGCTTTCAAATACATCTAGGGCTGCGCCTGCAATGCGACCTTCCTTGAGGGCAGTAAACAGGGCTTCTTCATCAATAATGCCACCCCGCGCGCAGTTGATGATGCGAGTGGTGGGTTTCATTTTGGCGATCGCATCGGCGTTAATTAGATGGGTAGTTTCTGGCGTTTTGGGAATGTGCAGCGTAATATAATCGGACTCTTGGAATAATAGATCCAATTCCACCAAGCGACAGCCAATTTGTTCGGCCCGTTCTGCGGAAATAAACGGATCGTAAGCCAAAAGCTTCATCCCCATCGCCTTAGCCGCCGCCGCAACGTGGGAACCAATTTTACCTAAACCCACAATACCGAGGGTTTTCTTATAAACTTCCGTCCCGATAAAGCGCTTGCGATCCCACTGCGAATCTTTCACAGACTGGTTCGCTTCTGGGATATGGCGCGATAGGGATAGCATTAAGGCGAGGGCGTGTTCGGCAGCGGCGATCGTATTCCCTTCAGGCGAATTAACCACTACAATCCCTTTACGGGTAGCCGCCGGGACATCTACATTATCGACACCCACGCCAGCGCGACCAATAATTTTCAGTTGCGCGCCTGCTTCAATAATTTCTTGGGTTACGCGAGTCCCCGACCGGATCATTAATGCATCATATTCAGGGACAATTTTGACCAATTCTTCAGTCGGTAAGCCCGTTTTTACATCAACTTGGGCTACCTGAGACAGAATATCAATTCCAACTTGGTCAATGGGGTCACAAACAAGAACCTTGGGCATGATCGGGGGAGGATGATGAAGTGAGGACAAAGTGCTGCGATCGCAAAGTGCTGAGTCAATCACCCACGAGCTTACGCTGTTCAGCCGTTCATCGGGTCCTAACCTTGATGGTGACAGCAATAAAAATATGAGGTAAACTTACCCCAAAATAGGGCTTTCAGCAAAAAGCAACACTAACAGCAGTACGCTATTTTACTGCTAAACGGGCTGATTTTCATGTCGGCTAGTCAACTTTCCTGGGAAAGCGTCAGCAAGCGTCCAAAATTCCTGACAATAGGAGAGGGTGTTTAGCAAGCTCTTGAAATTATGAATTATCTCGTTGCTGTTTTGGGCGATCGCATTCAGGCAGAAGCCGCATACTCTGGATTAGAAGAGGCCGGTTTACCCATGAGTCAGATCAAGATCCTCGGTAAAGGCTACAAAAGCGCCGATGAAATTGATTTAATTGACCCCAACCTCAAAGCCCGCCAGCAAGCCCGCTTCATGGCATTTTGGTTAGTCCCCTTTGGTTTCGTTGCCGGTTTAACCTTTAGTCTCATTACCGGCTTAGACACCTTCGCATGGGCGGGTGAAATTGGCAATCATTTTATTGGTGGACTTCTCGGTGCAGGTTCTGGCGTCTTAGGAAGTATCTTCGTCGGCGGTGGTGTCGGCTTAGTCTTCGGCGGTCCCGACGCAGTTCCCTACCAAAAGCGCTTAGATGCAGGCAAGTACATTGTCGTAGTAGAAGGTTCCGATACCCTCATCCGCCAAGCCACCCCCCTTCTACGTCAATATAAACCCGAAAATATCCAAGCCTACACCGATCCTTCAGAAATGTTGGTCTAGGGCTTGCAAAGTCCTGAGTTCCGAGTTCCGAGTTCCGAGTGGGGAGATGGGGAGATGGGAATTGGGAGTTAGGAGTTGGGGAAAGAAGGGATAGGAAAACTTGCGAACTATCAACTCAGCATTCTTTTCCCCACTCGGAACACCGCTACTTGGTGTGCAAGCCACGGAACTCGGTACTTTGCACTCTTTTACCCACTCAGCACTCAGCACTTTCCACTCAGCACTCTCCTTCCCCACTCGGAACTCGGAACTCGGAACTTTGCACTCTCCTTCCCCCCCATCTCCCCACCTCCCCATCCCCCCACCCTCTTCCTTACTCGGAACTCGGAACTCGGTACTTTGCACTCCTCCTCCCCACTCAGCACTTAGAGAAAGCACTTTGCTATATCCTTACGGGTAGCAGCATCGTTCGATTTTTGCGCTATTGGCTTTCATATGAATATCCAGACCATACAAACTCAACCGTTTAACGATCAAAAACCTGGGACTTCTGGGTTACGCAAACAAGTTAAAACCTTTCAACAGCCGAATTACTTAGAAAACTTTGTCCAATCCATCTTTGATAGCCTAGAAGGGTATCAAGGTAAAACCCTGGTTTTGGGGGGAGATGGTCGCTACTATAACCGTCAGGCGATTCAAATTATCCTGAAAATGGCGGCGGCGAATGGCTTTGGACGGGTGAAGGTGGGACATCGGGGGATTTTATCGACTCCGGCGACTTCCTGCGTTATTCGCAAATATCAAGCCTTTGGCGGAATTATCCTGTCTGCAAGTCATAACCCCGGCGGGCCGGATGCGGATTTTGGGATTAAGTACAATACGGGTAATGGTGGCCCTGCACCGGAGAAGGTGACAGAGGCGATTTATGCACGTTCTCAGGTCATTGATTCCTATAAGATTTTAGAGGCGGGCGATGTCGATTTAGACCGTCTGGGCGAGTCGAAACTGGGCGAGATGGCGGTGGAAGTGATCGACTCAGTGCAAGACTACCAGGCGTTGATGGAATCGCTGTTTGATTTTAATCGGATTCAGCAGTTGTTGACTTCCCCAACGTTTCGCATGGCGGTAGACTCGATGCACGCGGTAACGGGGCCCTATGCGAAGGCGATTTTTGAGCAACGTTTGGGCGCGCCTGCGGGTACGGTGAAAAATGGGGAACCCTTAGAAGATTTTGGCGGCGGTCATCCTGACCCGAATTTGGTGTATGCTCACGATTTGGTAGAAATCCTCTATGGGGAGAATGCGCCAGCGTTTGGGGCGGCTTCCGATGGGGATGGCGATCGCAATATGATCTTAGGCGACCATTTCTTTGTGACGCCGAGCGATAGTTTGGCGATTATGGCAGCCAATGCTAAAGTTGTACCCGGTTACAGTTCGGGACTAGCCGGAATTGCCCGTTCGATGCCCACTAGCGCTGCACCTGACCGAGTGGCGGAACGTTTGGGGATTGATTGCTATGAAACGCCGACGGGTTGGAAGTTCTTTGGTAATCTTTTAGATGCCGGGAAGGCGACTCTGTGCGGTGAGGAAAGTTTTGGTACTGGGTCGAACCATGTCCGCGAAAAGGATGGTTTGTGGGCGGTGTTATTCTGGTTGAATATTCTTGCCGTTCGCCAACAGTCGGTTGAGGATATTGTTCGCGAACATTGGCAAACCTACGGCCGCAATTACTACTCGCGTCACGATTATGAAGCCGTTGAGAGCGATCGCGCCAATACGTTAATTAAGAATTTACGCGATCGCCTCCCCCATCTCAAGGGCGAGAAGTTAGGTAGTTACGAGGTCGAGTATGCCGATGACTTTAGCTATACTGACCCAGTAGATGGCAGCGTTAGCCAGAAGCAAGGGGTTCGCATCGGCTTTACCGATGGTTCCCGGATGATCTTCCGGCTTTCCGGTACGGGAACGCAAGGCGCAACCTTACGCCTCTATCTGGAAAGTTACGAACCCGACGCCAGCAAGCAAAATCTCGATCCTCAAGAAGCATTAGGCGAGTTAATCCAAATTGCGGATAATGTCGCACAAATTCACGAACTCACGGGGATGGATAAACCCACGGTGATTACCTAATTTTAGAATTAGCCCGGATTCCCCCTCCGGGCTAATTGTCTGTATCTGCTTGTGTCGCTTAAAATGCTTTAAGTATCTGGATTGCCTTAGATCGATCGCGTCTTGAAACATCCAACGGAACCGAGAGTTTTGTCCTATTCTTCCTAACTCTTAGCATCTCGAACAATGGAAGATATTCTCCATAGACTATTAGGCGATAATATTACCCCGACCTGGTTACTATTAATGATCGGCGTCTGCTGGCTTGCTTATATTCCCCGTCGCGCCAGCCATTAAGCCTCGCTATCCGGGAGATGGGGACGAAAACAGAGATAGGCTAATGCACCGAATAGGGGAATTAAGCTAACTCCCCAGAAAATGCGAGAGTCTTGCAAACCTCGACGCGCCATATCATCGCCGAGAATAGCAGGAAACACAGCACTCATGAGGCAAAAATCCAGGCTAATTAAATGCACAAAGCGGCTAGCGTGGAACTGGTGCAGATAATCTCCCCAATCTCCTGCGAAAATAGCATAGGCAAACAAGCCAACGGTGGTTAAGGTCAGCAGGATGCCATAAACCCTAGAGTCTAAAATTCTAATCCACAGGTCTTTTTCACCTGAAAACGTTTGATTGGGGCGGCGTAGGATTAAATACGGTAACATTCCAATGACGCCGGAACCGTTGGAAGTCAGAAAAGAAGGCCAAGCGGAGATATCTTGCGATCGCTCATCCACAAACAGTAAGCTGGCATAAATCATTGGCCAGACTCCCATCAGGCTGAAGATGGTAGCAAGGATGGGGTTAATCTCCGACCAGTCGAGTTTAATCAGTTTTTCAATGGTTGTCAGCGTACCCGGTTGTTCGAGAGGGGACAGCAGCAAGGTATAGGCGACGAAAATTAACCAGATAAGCCAAAGAGTGATTTTGCTACCCATATTTTGACTTAGGGGTGTCTCCTGCTCAGTCTAAGGCGATGAACACAGGTTGACTTCTGCCTCAAGTCAAATGAATTGATGTCGGGTTGTGGTTCAATTTGATTTAATGCCAAAAAAAAGAAGCCCGCATTAGCAGACTTCCCTTGCAGTAGATGCAAAACTTGCAATCTTGTCTTAGCTTGCGAGGTATTCGCGCATATCGGCCTTACGTTTACGCAGCTTGGTTAAGGCTTCTCGTTCGATCTGGCGGACGCGTTCGCGGCTAATATTAAGGCGATCGCCAATTTTGGCTAACGTCAGAGACTGTCCATCCTCCAAGCCAAAGCGCATCGAGAGAACTTGGCGCTGTTGCGGGGTTAAATCCGTCATCAACTGCTCCAACTCTGCTCTCAGCGAAGAATTCATGGTGAAATCTTCAGGAGACGGCCCAGTGTCTTCGAGTAACTCGCCGAGTTCGGTGTCCTGATTATCGCCTACCCGCAGATCCAAAGACAAGGGGAGTCTAGCTCTTTCTAGGTATTCTCGAACCTGTTTGGGGGTTAAATCCAACTCCTGAGCCAGTTCGCCAACTGTGGCGGCGCGTCCTAATTTTTGTGACAATTGGCGTTGGGCTTTCTTGATTTTGTTCAGTTTTTCAGTAATGTGGATCGGGAGGCGAATGGTACGGCCTTTTTCTGCGATCGCTCTAGTAATCGCTTGGCGAATCCACCAGTACGCATACGTAGAAAAACGATACCCCTTGGTGGGATCGAACTTCTCCACGCCACGCTGCATCCCAATGGTGCCTTCCTGGATCAAATCGAGCAAATCGACATTACGCTTAATATACTTTTTCGCCACAGAAACGACTAAGCGCAAGTTTGCTTCTACCATCTTACGCTTGGCCCGCTCTCCTTCATCAATCGCCTTTTGCAGTTCTTGAGTAGACAAGTCTGCTTTTTGGGCCCACTCTGTAAAAGTCGGCTCTCGCTGTAAGGTACCCGCCAGATAGTCTCTGGCTTCCCCTAATGCGCTAAGACGTTGAACTTGCTTACCATACAAAATTTCTTGTTCGTGAGTCAGCAAAGGGACGCGACCGATTTCTCGGAGATAAGCCCGTACCGGATCTGTGGAGTTCTGTGCAGTCTTCATAGCACTGAAGTAATCGTGTGGATAACGAGAGAGGAAGAGCGATTTTGAAACCCGTTTAAGAGCTAATCGGTTCTCAGGTTTAAGATTTGTATAGAATCCTCTTAATCCTGAGAACTAGAGAGTCGCCCGTGAGCTAGCGCGGCAGATTCGTCTTAACTGGAATCGGTTCAACGGCATATTCAGCTTGGTTTTCAGGGGATGAACCCACCTTGGCTGCTAGACCAATCAAGAGTAAAAGCGCAGCCCCAAAAATCATTTCGATTGTCATAAAGCTATATTCCTGAGTCCTATTATGTTAAAAATCGTAACATTTATGATGGCAAATGGTCTACTGCTTTAGGAGAGTTCTCAGGAGCCTCATGCAACCACAGGCTATATAGAGACTACCCAGGAATGCTCTAAAAGTTTGCATCCTGTACGACAAATTGGGAAACAAGAGGATGGGAGGTGGGGAAGAAGGGAATTGGGAGTTGGGAGTTGGGAGTTGGGGGTTGGGGAAGAAGGGAATTGGGAGTTGGGATATTGTTGCTTGGCTTGCTGAAGTTGCTGATAGCGGAGTTGGGCAGATTGAGCTTGGCGTAAAGCGCTGCGAACTTGGTT
>NZ_MJGC01000107.1 GCF_001746915.1 Desertifilum tharense IPPAS B-1220 | reverse complement strand
ACCGAGCAAGTGGCTTCCACTAACCAAGTCGTGGCAACGGCTAGAGAAATTGCCACCAACTCCTAATTCCCCTCTTCCCCAACCCCCAACTCCCAATTCCCTTCTTTCCCCCCATCCTCCCATGCTCTGCTGCATCAATCCTGAGTGTCCAAATCCTGTTAATCCAGAGGTGAATGCGGTGTGTCAGGCTTGCGGGACGCCGATGGGGTTGTTGCGGGGGCATTATCGGGTGAAGCAACTGCTGTCGAATCAAGGGGGATTTGGACGGACTTATTTAGCTGAAGATATTGACAAATTAAGTGAATTGTGCGTTATTAAGCAATTAGCGCCAAAGGTTCAGGGAACATGGGCGTTACAGAAAGCGAAAGAACTGTTTGAACTTGAAGCACGGCAGTTACAGCAGCTTGGCGAACATCCGCAAATTCCCACGCTGTACGCCTATTTTGAAGAACAAGGACAGCTTTACCTCGTTCAGCAGTTTATCCCAGGTCAGACGTTAGATAAAGTCCAAACTCAGGCTTGGAGCGATCGCCAAATCTACGATCTCTTGGTCAGTTTACTCCCGGTTTTGCAATTTATCCACGCTCGCCAAGTCATCCATCGCGACTTGAAACCCGCCAATATTATGCGACGGAGTGCAACGGAGGCGCAGTATCTCTTAATTGACTTTGGCGCTTCTAAGCAGTTGGCGTTTACCACAGGCGGAACGCAGATCGGGACGTTGGGTTATGCACCCCTCGAACAAATGCAACAAGGAGAAGCTTATCCCGCCAGCGACTTGTATAGTTTGGGGGTGACTTGTTTTCGCCTGCTGACACAGGTCGATCCGCACCATCTGTTTTTAGATCAAGGCTACGAATGGGTGAAAACCTGGAAAACTCACCTCCGCCAGCCGATCGGTTCTGAGATCGTGCAGGTTTTAGACCGCCTGTTGCAAAAGGAGCGCGATCGCCGTTATGCTTCCGCTGAGGCGGTGTTGAAAGATTTGTCGTCTCCTCCCCTTACGCCGGTAGTCTCCACGCTTGGCGTTACTCAGAGGCTTCCCACTGCTAAACCTCGCCGCTTTCCCATCTGGATCGCAAGCACTCTTTTGGTACTGAGTATTGTGGGGGGCTATTCTATCAGTCGGCGGTCAATTCCTACCCTTAGCGAAGGCAATCTGAGTTTAGCAACAACGATCGATCGCTATTTAACAGGAACTATTATTGCTTTAGCGATCGCGCCGGATGGACAAACTCTAGTCAGTGCTACCCAAGATAAAACTATCAAAATCTGGGATTGGCAAGCCCAGCAGTTAAAAGCAAATTTGGTGGATGATGTTTTAGCGATCGCGCTGACTCCCGATGGACAAACGCTTGCTAGCGGGAATACTTACCGGACGGTTAAGCTCTGGGATCTGAGGACAGGTCAACCCAAACGTACCCTAACCGGACATCAAGGAAATGTGTTTGCGGTGACGTTTAGTCCTGATGGACAGACGCTAGCCAGCGGTAGCAGCGACCAAACCATTAAAATCTGGGATATCGCGACAGGTCAACTCAAAAATACCTTATCTGGACATACTGGATGGGTTCGCACGCTTGCCATTACTCCCGACGGACAAACCCTAGTCAGCGGTAGCGAAGACAGCACCATTAAACTCTGGGATATGGCAACCGGCCAGCTTAAGAATACTCTAATGGGACATCAAGGGGCAATTCGGGCATTGGCGATCGCGCCGGATGGCGAAACCCTGCTGAGTGGGAGTAGCGATAACACGATCCGGATCTGGCATTTACCGACAGAACAACTCCAGGATATTTTAACGGCTCATGCCAATTACGTTCTCGCCCTTGCCATCACTACAGACGGGCAAACCCTAGTCAGTGGCAGCAGCGATGGTACTATCAAACTGTGGAACCTTCCCACTCGTCAAATGAGAGATACGCTCGCCGAGCATAGAGGATCGGTTTGGGCCTTAGCCATCAGTCCCGATCGAAAAACGCTGGTTAGCGGGGGTGAGGATCGAACGATCCGAATTTGGCGCGGTCGCTAGATTACAGACAGACGCTAGATGAACCCCTAAAATGTGAATCGTTGGGGAATCAGCAAGATCTTATGTTAAATCCTGCAAAAACTGTCGAAATTTATCAACGCTCTGAGCCGAAAACCTTCAGCGCCGGGGAAACCATCTTTGAGGTAGGTCGGCCAAAAGACTATATGTACGGCGTGCTAGAAGGAGAGGTAGAGTTATGGGTGAATGGGACTCCGATAGAAACGATCCAAGCAGGGGATGTGTTTGGAGAAGGGGCCTTAGTTCATCCTTCCGGTTCTAGAGCTTCAACGGCGATCGCTAAAACCGATTGTAAGTTAGCTTATTTGGATGAAGAACGGTTTCTGTTTGCCATTCAAGAAACTCCCGTGTTTGCGTTGCAAGTGATGCGGAGTTTTTCCGATCGGCTGCGGCGCTTAAAAGGGGCCGTCTGAGAACGACAACTCAAGGCGATCGCTTTTTTAGATGCCCACTTCCTGGTTAAATCGGATCATCTCTAAAGAGCGCTCGCCATAAACGCCCTCAATTTGCTCGCGACAGCAGTCGATGGCAAAATCATTTAATTCTTCGGGTTCAATGCCATAGAGATCGCCAAATACATCCTGTTGAACCCGACAAAAACGCGGTCTGTCCGCATAAATACTGCATTGGCGGGTATCTTGGTCAAAATGGATGCACCAGCCATCTTCACCCACCAAGCTGAGATAAACGCTCAGTTCCTCTGGATTTAAATAATCTTCTAGATCCGGTCGATCCGTCGGATCGAGATGACAGCAAGCTCCACATTTTTTTACACAGTGCCAATTGGCCATAGTTCTTCTCGAATGCCCCAATTCATTGTAGAGTTTTCCTAGGGCAATGGGATGGCGATCGCTTCTGTAACGGTTTGTAACTTAACTTTTGTTGAGTTTTATAAAAAACCTTAAAAATCAGACGCCCTTGCCCTCTAAAATAAAAAGTTGGATTTTTCCTTAAATCCTTGGGGATCATTTGGGAGGAAATATGGATTTTATTACGAACATCGTAGGCAGCGTTAACTGGGAAGTTATTGCTCAACTCACCATGCTAGCCTTGATCGTGATTGCTGGGCCTGTTGTGATTTTTCTGCTAGCAGCACGCGGCGGCGATCTCTAAGACAGGTTAGGCTTGTCATTTTAACATTGGGAGGAAGAGCCGTTCCGGGTTTGCGAATCGTTAGGTTTGCGATCGCGGGCGGCTTCTCTGTATTTAAGAGCGATCGCGCCGTTGCGAGACGATGTTGCCCAAATCCTTTAAAATCCGCAACACATCGATTAACTCATTACCTGGAGCCAACAGAGAAAAGACCCTAGAAGTAGAATAGGTGGGAGTTTTGTCTCGATTCAGCTTGAGAAAAACAAAATCGCTACCATTCGTTATTAGACCAAAACACTCTGGCTGCGGACAAGCCAACAGATAGCTGAGAGACTGAGCGATCGCCGCCGTTAACGAAAATCGGCTAGTTTTAGATTCAATCGCGATCGCCCACAACGCATTTAAAATCACAAGAACATCAATTTGTCCTGTCACCACAACGCCATCTGCTTCAGAACTCCTAATTTGGGTTCCCACCTCAGTCCTAACCTGAAAGGGAGGTTGATAGAATCCAGCTAAATCGAGTAACGGCGACAGGATAACCATTTTAACCGCCGCTTCCGGTAAGGGGGAAGTCATCAACAGATTTTCAAAATTCGATCTCACTCGTTCTAACGTGCGGATCTCTTCATCGCTAATTTCAGCAGAGGCTTCTACCCATTCCGAGAAAAATTGAGCCTCCCGCGTCATCACCAGCCCAAACTGTTGCACTAAATCCCCTAGGCTGATATTGCTAGCCTGCAAGATTTGTACCATTGCCTCTTCCTTGCGCGTGCTGTTGTTCTAGCTTACTTCAGGCAGACGAGCGCCCACTAACTCTAACTCCACATTTGTATTCCCATTCCAGGTATTCTCGCGCAGTCGGTAGGCAATATCTAAGCGCGTTGGCAGGGGATAATATTGACCCCAGCGCCATGCGATCGCATTCAGGATTTTTAAATTTTCGCGCCGATCTTGGGCAAAAGTCACCTTCAGATGATTTTTACCCACCACCTTTTGCTCTAGGATACGCACATCAGCCGTCCAGAACGTCGGAGAATCGTTTTCAATCCCGCAGGGCTGAAGCTTCTCAATCTGCTGGTACAATTGGGCATCAATCGCCGCAAAATCGGCTAACGCATCCACTTTAACCAGCGGTTTCAGGTGTTGGAGTTGCAAGCATTGATGGGCGAACTGACTGAGACGGGTTTGCAAGGCTTCTAAATTTTCCGCCGGGAGGGAAAAGCCGCCCGCCGCCTGATGTCCGCCAAATTTACCCAACAAATCGCTACAAAATTGCAACGCCTCGAATACATTAAACTCAGGGATACTCCGGGCAGAACCGCGAATGTGGGTGTCATCTTCATGCGTCCCAATAAACACCGGAACCCCGTAACGTTCCACCAAGCGAGACGCAACAATCCCAATTACCCCATGATGCCATCCCGGTTGCACCACCACTAACACCCGTTCGGCCTGCAAATCGAGTAAACTTTCTTCAACCCAGGCGATCGCTTGTTGTTCGATTTCTTCGCACAGTTGCTGGCGATGTTTATTAATTTGTTCGCACTGCATCGCCCGTTCTAACGCCACTCCGGGGTTATCTGTGGTTAGCAATTCTATAACAATTTGCGGATCGGCCAGTCTCCCCACAGCATTGATCCGAGGCCCCAAGCGGAAGCCAATATCGTCCGGTTTCAGCGCTTTTTGGGTATCGCTTACCCCCGACACCTGAATTAATGCCTGTATTCCTGCTAGCTGAGATTGGGGTAATTTAGCTAAACCGCGTTTTAACCAGCGTCGGTTCACCCCTTTCAACGGTGCAAGATCGGCAATCGTTCCCAGGGTAAACAGTTCCAAGCACGATCGCAAGATTAACCCATCCTTGCGAAGTTGTTGGGCTAGCGTCACCGCCAGTACATAAGCCATCCCCACCCCAGCTAACCCCCAGTAGGGAGAAGATTGAGGGAGAAGTTTGGGGTTTAAAATGGCATGGGCGGGCGGTAGGTTCGGTGGTAAATCGTGGTGATCGGTAACAATGACCTTTAAGCCCAATTCCCTCGCCCTTGCAATCGGTTCGTAAGCTGCAATCCCATTATCCACTGTCAGGATCAGCTTCACCCCTTCAGCGTGGAATTCTTCGACGATCCGCGTATTAATTCCATAGCCCTCATGCATTCGGCTAGGGATAGCATAATTAATTTTTGCCCCTAATGCTCCTAATGCCCGCCAGAGTAGGGCGGTACTCGTCATTCCATCGGCGTCATAGTCGCCACAGATAGCAATTTTTTCGCCAGATGCGATCGCGCTCTCTAATAACTCTATACTGAACGCCAGATCCGGGAATTCCTCCAACGGATGCGGCAAATCTAGCAATTCCGGGTTGAGATAATCTCGCGCCTTAGCTAAACTATCCGCCCCGCGATTAATGGCAACTTGGGCAATCAAAGGCGAAAGTTGATGAGTGTTAGCAATAGATTGGGCGAGGGTTGGGTTAGCCGGATACATTTGCCAGCGTTGGTTGGGAAGACGCGGTTCAGTATAGCGGCGAGCATCAGCATACATGGGCAATGGCAGATAATTTAGAACACGCGGACTCGACCATCATTTTCAATATAAAGGGTGCGATCGCCTGGAGGAGGTCCCCCCGGACGCAATTCCACTCGCAGGGTATGATCGTCCAACTTCAGGATATCCGCCTTTAAAGACAGAGCGGTTTCATCCCAGAAGACGATAGATAAATTTGGCGTTGTCCCACTCCATCCTCTCACCTCTAGGAGTTGTCCGGGTCGCAAAGGCACTGTACCCGTTTCCTGGGGACGTTGGATTAATACTAAGCTGGCAGTCCGGTTAATCACCTGAAAATTAATAACCTGCCCAGGGATAAACTGAATTGGACGCGGCCCGCAATTGGAGGCGCAGGTTTGAGCCATACTACTAACAGGCGCGATCGGAATCCCCAGAATACACAACAGGCTGCCGAATGTCACCCACCCAAGTTTGTTCATTGTTCACCTAAAGTAAGCGAAGTTGAGTTGCTTCATCCTCTAAACTATCCTCTAGATCCGCCTCCGTCGATTGCCAAGATTCCCCCATCAGCAGCCCTTCCGCCGCGTCTAGGAGTTCGGTGCGAATATCGGTTAAATCTTCGCGATTTTCTAAATAGGTTTTGAGGGCTTCTAGCGGATCGATTCCTTGTCCAACCCCCAATTCCGGTAAGCGGGGGCGGGCGAGTTGGCTGACTAATTCGGCTTGAATGGTATAGCTATGGGCAAGGTTTAAAGATTGATGCAAGGCTGCGGTATCGATCAGATCGAGTTGATCGGATCGCAGTTGATAAATGACGCGCACAACGGCTTCGGTTAAGTCTTTTTTGGCTAAGGCTGCGAGTAGGCTAGCTTGCGGATCGTCTGATTGGGACAGATCCACTTGTAGCGTATAAAAGTTGCGAACGGGTAAGGGGCAAAATTCAAACTGGGTTTGCCCTTTTGCTAGATGCACTAAAATATAGCCTTTGGTTTCTTTCTCTTCGCTAAAATCTACCCGTTCAATGCTTCCGGGATAGACCACTGGGGGGCTATCGCACAATACCTGATGCTTGTGAACGTGGCCCAAGGCGACATAATCGAAACAGGGACGCGCTAATAAAGACAAGGGGAGGGTAAAGCCTTTCCCCACGGCTAGAAACCGTTCTGCCCCATAGCGGGCGTTATCTGCCATCAGATGGGCGAGGAGGATGGTGGGGACTTGCGGATCGAGACGGCGAACTTCGCTTTCGAGAACGACCTTTAAGCGGTCAATTAACAGGTGATTGACTTCGGCGAGGGAAAGGTTCTCGGTTTCGGGACGCGACAATAGGGCAGATCGGGTTAACCAGGGGAGGGTCATCACCTGAACGGGGCCGTTATGGGTTTGGAAGCGGTGGGTTTCAATGCGATCGCCCACAACAAATCCCGGTACCCCTAAAGTCCGATAAATACATAATGACGCCCCGCCTTGTCCTTGGGCATGTTGATCGTGATTTCCAACGAGTAAAACGGTGGGAATTTCGGCATCGACGAGGCGACGAAACTGGCTGGCGAAGGCTTCTTGAACGTAGGGCGGTGGCGTGGCGTCAGGGAAAGCATCGCCCCCAAATAACACTAAATCTACAGGTTCTTCAATGGCGCGATCGATACAGCGCGATAGGGTTTGAATAAAGTCTTCTAAGCGCGTATTTAACCCGGTTTCGGGATTAATGCGACCGTGGGAAAACCCACTGCCCATGTGAATATCGGAGAGGTGAAGAATCTTCAACATGGCAAAATAGCTAAAAAACCAGGAAATAGGCGGACAATGACGCAACAGTGGGGAAAGGTTTATCTCGTCGGGGCAGGGTTGGGTAAGGTTGATTATCTCACCCTGCGAGCTTCTCAATTATTAGCGCAGGCGGAGGTTTTAGTCTACGATGCGTTGGTGGATTCCCAATTGTTGCAGCTTGTCCCCCAGTCTTGTCTAAAGTTTGATGTGGGGAAACGCGGGGGAAAACCGAGTACGCCGCAAGCGGAAATTAATCGGCTGTTGGTGGAATATGGCCAACTGGGGAAACAGGTGGTGCGCTTAAAAAGTGGCGATCCGCTGATTTTTGGTCGGACTCATGCTGAAATTTCTTCCCTGGTAGCGGCGGGATGTCCCTATGAGATTGTACCGGGAATTTCTTCAGCCCTAGCAGCCCCGTTACTGGCGGGAATTCCCCTAACCGATCCGGTGTATAGCCGCTGCTTTGCGGTGGTGACGGGACACGATCTAGAGGCGTTAGATTGGCCGACGCTGGCGCGGTTGGATACGCTGGCGATCTTAATGGCGGGTTCTCAGCTATCGGGGGTGGTGAGTTCGCTGATGCAGGCAGGGCGATCGCCTTCAACACCCATTGCCATTATCCGCTGGGCCGGAACGCCCAAACAACAAATTTGGACGGCCGAGTTAGATAATATTGTGGAGCAAACGCGGCGGTTCTCGGAAGATTCGCTTTCGCCTGCGGTGATGGTGATTGGGGATGTAGTACGGCGTCGAGGAGAATGGGGAATGAGTCAGCAAAATTTAGGGATTGAAACGCACAACCCAACGTTACCGCTAGCTGGTAAAACGATACTGATTACGCGGGCGTCGGGACAACAGGGGGAGTTTGCCCAATTGCTGCAAACTCAAGGTGCAACGACGTTAGAAATGCCGACGTTAGAAATAGGGCCGCCTTCGAGTTGGGAAGCGCTAGATTTGGCGATCGCTCAAATCGATCGGTTTGATTGGTTAATCTTAACTTCTAGTAATGGTGTGGATGCTTTCTTTGAACGTCTTGCCAAGCATCACCTCGATTTTCAGGCAATATTGGGGTTAAAAATTGCGGTGGTGGGTCAAAAAACAGCCGCTAGCCTAAGTCAGCGAGGCATCCAAGCCGATTTTATCCCGCCTGATTTTGTTGCCGATTCCCTAGTCGCCCATTTTCCAGAGTCGTTAAGCGGCTTGCAGGTGTTGTTTCCCCGCGTTGAAACGGGGGGACGAGAGGTGTTAGTCCAAGAATTTACGCAGCAAGGGGCGATGGTGACAGAAGTCCCCGCCTATGAGTCGCGCTGTCCGGATCGGATCTCTGGGGAAGTTCTAGCGGCGTTGCAAGACCAAGCCATTGATATCATTACGTTTGCTAGTTCCAAAACGGTGAGAAATTTTTGCCAGTTAATCCAAAATCAGGATAATATCTCCCTAGAAAAGGTCTGTTTTGCCTCCATTGGGCCGCAAACCTCGAAAACCTGCCATCAATTACTAGGGCGGGTGGAGATTGAAGCCCAAGAATATACGCTTTTGGGATTAACTCAAGCATTGGTAGCTTGGATTAAGGCTGGTAAACGGGAATAAATCCCGCGCCCTAAAAACTCTACCGTGCATACATCAGTCTTCTAGTATCGTTCTCCAAGGTTTTGATCCCCCCTAGCCCCCCTTACCAAAGGGGGGAACCGGAGTTAAAGTCCCCCTTTTTAAGGGCGCAGCGGCGCGTCAGCGCGGGGATTTAGGGGGATCTCTGCTAGATTTGGGATTCTTACACTAGATGTGTATGCACGGTAGCCTTACAAAGGGGGGAACCCGAACTAAAGTCCTTCAATATAGCGGGAACTAGAGGTATAGCTGTACTCAGTAAGGTTAAGACAGATTGAACCGTTTAGACTCACTCGGTTTTAACTCAGCACTTTGCTATAGCTGAATTGCGCTTCAATTCCTTCAATAGACCGATGCTGTTACCGATCGACTTTGGTCACGCTTGAAAAGCAGGATCAAAACGAGAAGCTTTAAGTTTAATATGAAGGAATTTGATTACTCTTTAGATTACAAAGCAATTGACTTTCGACAACACCCAGAACTTTATTGTATTGGTCGGGGCGAGCAGGGCGTTTTGCTGGTTGAACCTTATAAAAGTGAAATCTTGCCCTACTGGAAATTTAAAACCCCAGAGATTGCCCGTCACTCTGCTGACCAGATTTATAGCTTATTTCTGACCTATAAGGCAGAAGGCGACTTTGTGGGTATGGATATGGCGCGAAAATTTTTGCAAATGGGTTACACTCGCTCTCGCCGCTATGCCAATCACAAATCAGGGCGAAAATATCAACCCGGTTCTAAGACTGTGTTGCCGATTGAAGAAGACCCCATCAAAGCGGAATCTGCTAAAATTTTCTATCAAAAGTGGCAATTCGCTAAGGCTGACGCAGATTATATCAAATTAGCCGCTCGCCACCGCCAGCAATACGAGCAAAGTCCGGAAAAGCACGCTTCTCACCGATCGTAACCTCATAGGGCGTTTTTTGATTGGATGAGAAACGGCACGATCCCCCTTAGTAAGGGGGACTTTGAAGAAAGTGTACTTCACGAACCTGAAAAATGCTGTATTACTGACTCCGACTACCCAATCCGATAGAACGGTTTTGGTTTACAGGGGAGGCTTAACGGGAACCTGGGAAAGGGGGGTCAGCTATTAACGCGAGGTTAATGTAACAATAAATACTCATTAATCTGAATTTTGAGGGGGGTATCGCTGCTGAGAACTAGCAAGTTCAAAGAGATTTGAACAATTTAACCAACTGGAGAATCTTCGCTTACCTTTAGAAGAAGTGGACTAGCAAGCCAATTGGGAGCAATGCAGCTCAGAATACAATGGATTGTTGAAATTTTCTGCTTCTCGTCAAGGGCAATTTGACCTATGAACAGCGATCGCCTGTTGTCACAGCGACTCATCGGAAATGTCATTTTGGTCTATGCCCTGGCTAGTAGCTTTTGGATTGCTGCGACCGATCGCTTGCTAGAGTGGACGGTACAAGATATGCAGGTCTTGCTCCAGTTCCAAACGATTAAAGGCTGGGTCTTTGTTTTCGTGAGCTGCCTTTTATTTTATTACCTGCTCAACTACAGTTTCCGAAAGCTGAAATCTCAATCGGATCTCCTCGAAACCTTGCTGGAAGGCACCAGCGACTTAATTTTTATTAAAGATTCTCAAGGGCGTTATCTTCTCGTCAACTCTGCTCTGGCAAAGCGCCTCAACCTCAGTCCTGAAGAAATAATCGGCAAACGCGATACTGATTTATTTCCCCCAGAAGTGGTTCAAGCCTTAAGAGAAAATGATTTACAAGTCATTGATACGGGTCAAGCAATTTGCTATGAAGAAGAAATTTATATTGCAGGGAAGCGATACTTTGACCTCGCTACCAAATCAGCCTATCGCAACCTGAAAGGGCAAGTTATCGGAATCATTGGCATTGTCCACGATATTACCGAACGCCAGCAAATTAAGCAAACCTTAATTGAACGAGAGCGATTTTTATCAACTTTAGTGAATAACTTTCCGGGCATGGTTTATCGCTGCCAGTCGGAGAGCAACTTAACCTTAGAATTTGCCAGTATTGGCTGTTACGAACTCACGGGTTATTCCCCAGAAGATTTTGCAGCTTCAGGCGCGATCGCCTTACTCGATATTGTCCATCCCGACGATCGCGCTTTCCGCCAAGCTGCCGTTGCCGCCGCCATCCAAACGCGATCGCCTTTTACCGTCACCTATCGGATCGTCACCGCCCAAGGTGAAGAAAAATGGGTCTGGGATCGCGGCGTTGGCGTCTATAACTCGGATGAACTTGCGGGTATCGAAGGCTTTATGACCGATATTAGCGATCGCCATCACCTGCTAGAAGCCCTCACTCGCGAAAAAGAAGACCTCGCCGCCCTCAGCCACGTCACCGCCAACACGATTGGCATCCTGGATCTTGAAGAACTCCTAAGAACCTTACTCGAACGCACCCTTGAAGTTATGAAGGCCGATCGTGCTGTCATTTTACTCAAAGAAGGAGACGAATTATCGATCCGAGACAGCGTAGGTTTTACCGAAGAAATGCCTAAAAGCTTCCGCTTGCCCATCGGACAAGGCTTTTCGGGAACCATTGCGGCGACAGGACAACCCCTATATCTGGCAGATGCTCAAGCCTCATCTTTAGTGCAAAGTCCCTTCATTAAACGCAGCGGGATTCGGACAATGCTTGGCGTTCCCCTGCAACAACACGATTCGCGAAGCGATCCCTGCGGGAATCGCTTAGTGGGCGTCTTGCATGTGGACTGGTTCAGCCTCCATCCCCAGAGCGATCGCGAATTGCACCTGTTGCAAGTCACCGCCGAACGCTGCACCACCGCCATCCTCAACGCCCAACTTTACGAACAAACCAAACACCTGCAAGAACTGTTCCAACTGCAATTTAACTGTATGCCTGCAATGTGCGTTCTCCGCAACGAGCAAATGCAAGTAATTGATTGGAACCCCACCGCCGCCCAAGTCTTTGGTTACTCTAAAGAAGAAGTGATGGGGCGTACCTCAGACTTTTATATCTTTCCCGATGCGCGCGATCGCGTCAACAACCTCTTGCAGCGCGTCATCGAACAAGGCGAAACCCTCCACAGCATTAATCAAAACCTGACCAAAAGCGGTCAAACCATCATTTGCGAGTGGATCAACACCCCTCTGAAAACCCCCGATGGTCGAGTTATGGGTATGGTTTCGATGGGACAAGACATTACCCAGCGCGTGCAAACCGAAGCCCTACTGCGCGAGAGTGAAGAACGGCTGCGAACCGTCTTGCAGAATATGCCCGTGATGATGAGTGCCTTTGACAATCAAGGTACGCTCATTGTCTGGAACCGAGAATGCGAGCGAGTCACCGGATACTTAGCCTCAGAGATTGTGGGCAACCCCAACGCCTTAGAATTGCTCTATCCCAATCCAGAGTATCGCGCCGAAATTAGAGCGCAATGGCAAAACAGCAACCATCATTACCGCGATTGGGAATGCCAAATTACCTGTAAAGATGGCAACCTGAAGATTGTCGCTTGGTCAAGTATTGCTAGCGATTTTCCCATCCCCAATTGGGCGTTTTGGGATATTGGCGTTGATGTCACCCATCGCAAGCAGATAGAAGATCAACTGCGTTACTCAGCTTACTACGATGCACTGACGGGTTTACCCAACCGCACCTTTTTCCTCGAACAACTCCAACACGCCATCAACAAGCAACAGACTGAAGAGCGGGAGTTATTTGCAGTGCTATTTTTAGATTTAGACCGCTTTGAGATGGTGAAGTATACCTTTGGTCATGCGATCGCCAATCAACTGTTACGCCTCGCCACCGAACGCTTAAGAGAGTGCCTATCGCCAACCGATATCTTAAGCCGCGTGGGAACCGATCAGTTTGCTATCCTGTTGAACCCCGTTGAAAATACGACCGAAGTGACCCATAGAACAGAATGCATTCATCAAGCCATTTCTTTACCCTTCCATCTCAATAATCAAGATATTTTTTCGTCGGTGAGTATTGGCATTGCTTTAAGTTCTACAGGTTATACGCATCCAGAAGACTATTTACAAGCAGCAGATTCTGCGATGCACCAAGCCAAAACCTCTTACTCTACCCGTCATGTCCTCTTCGATCCTAAGATTCACGAAATATTACTCGCCCGCTTGCAGATGGAGACTGAGTTGCGGCGTGCTATCGAACAGGATGCCTTTGAAGTGTATTATCAGCCCATCGTTTGCTTGCAAGCGGGTATTATTAGCGGTTTTGAAGCCTTAGTCCGCTGGAACCACCCGACGTGGGGAAGGGTGTCTCCTGTTGAGTTTATCCCGGTTGCAGAGGAGGCTCGGTTAATCAGTTTAATCGATCGTTGGGTGTTGCAAGCCGCCTGTCACCAACTCCGAAAATGGCAGCAGGACTTTCCGCACCTCGATTATTTAACCATGAGCGTGAATATTTCCGGCCAGCAACTGATGCAACTGGGACTTTTAGAACGACTCGACGGGGTTTTGCAAGAAACGGGAATTTCGGGAAATCAACTGAAATTAGAGATTACAGAAAGCGCCATTATGGAGAATACGGCTTCAGAAACCGTTTTGCTCAATCAGTTGCGGACGTTAGGGATTCAGCTATCGATTGATGACTTTGGGACGGGATACTCTTCGTTAGGACGCTTGCATCAGTTACCCATTGATACGCTAAAAATTGACCGCTCGTTTGTCAATCGCATGGAAACCGATAGTGAGGGCTATGAGATTGTTCGAGCCATTTTAACGCTTGCTCATAGCTTGGAAATGGATGCGATCGCAGAAGGGATAGAAACCTCTCAACAGCTAGTCCAATTGCGCGAACTCGGTTGTAATTACGGTCAGGGCTATTTCTTCTCCCCTCCTATGAATAGCACGGAAGCGGCCGCTTTACTTGCAGCTAATCGCCGATGGTGAGACTCATTTCTTGCTGTAGGATGCTCCCAATTGGGGAAATTTGCACCATAATTCAGAAATTGCCCAGAAATGCCTTGAGGCTCTGGTGTTAGTTGTGATGCGAGGATCGCTCTGAGAGATGGATCGATTGAATTTCAGCGGATTTCAGCAGTTTTGGACAATTGCCAAATCTTACTGGTTTGGGGATGAAAAATGGCAAGCTAGGGGGTTGCTACTGGGGGTTGTCCTCTGTTTGCTTGCCTATACGGGGTTGAGTGTTGTCCTCAATAATAAGCGCGGCGTGTTAATTTCATCGCTTTCGGCGCAGGATGAACCGCGTTTTTGGCAAACCGTGATTATTTTTATCAGCGTGTTGGTGGTGTATGCGCCCCTGTTGGCGGGGTATACTTATTTGCGCGATCGCCTCAGCTTGCAATGGCGGAAATGGCTGACACATCGGTTTGTCGATAACTATTTTGCCAACCGCGCTTACTATAATCTGCAAATCTCCGGGACTGAAATCGATAACCCAGATCAACGCATAGCCGAAGATGTTCGCAGCTTTACCCAAGAATCTCTCACCTTTTTACTGATTTCGGTAGAGTCTGTCCTCTCAGTGATTGCATTTAGCAGCGTTCTCTGGGGAATTTCTCGGCCGCTTGTGTTCTTTTTGGTGCTGTATGCGCTAGTCGGAACGCTGGTAACAGCCGTTATCTTTGGGAAACCCTTAGTGCGGTTGAATTTTGAACAACTCAAACGCGAGGCGAACCTGCGGTTTAGCTTAGTGCGAATTCGGGAAAATGCAGAGGCGATCGCATTCTATCGCGGCGAAGACCGAGAATCCAACCAAGTGAAGCATCGGTTTGGGGATGTGTTTGAAAACGTCAAGCGCCTGCTGGTGTGGGAATTGAACTTAAATATTCTCACCAACGCCTACGAGTTTATCCCGTTTATTTTGCCCGCTTTAGTGGTTGCGCCTGCCATTTTCGCCGGAGAGATGGAAGTCGGGAAGGTATCAGAAGCGCAAGGTGCCTTTGTGAGAGTGTTTTTCTCGTTGAATGTTGTGGTAGCACGGTTCCAGCAGTTAACCACCTTTGGCGCGGGAATTAACCGTCTCTATACCTTTGCAGAATTTTTAGAGCAATCTTCCACCGACGAGTCGCAGCCGAAGATTCAAACCGTGGAAGCAGAACGCCTCGCCGTGGAACAGCTTAACCTGCAAACCCCCAACCATCAGCGCACCTTAATTGCAGACTTATCAGTCGAGTTACCCCCAGGAGAAAGTTTACTGGTAATGGGGCCTAGCGGTTGCGGGAAGAGTTCCCTATTGAGAGCGATCGCGGGTTTATGGGATTCTGGTACAGGAACCATCCACCGCCCTGCATCCGAACAAGTCCTATTTTTACCCCAACGTCCCTACATGGTACTGGGAACCCTGCGCGATCAGTTACTCTATCCCAACACGCACTTAGAAGTAGATGACGAACGCCTAAACCAAGTCTTGGAACAGGTGAATTTAGCCGGGTTAGCCGAACGCTTTGACGGTTTTGACGCCGAGGAAGATTGGGCGGATGTCCTCTCGTTGGGCGAACAGCAGCGTTTAACCTTCGCCCGGTTGTTGCTGAACCAACCCCCCTACGCCATCCTCGATGAAGCTACCAGCGCCTTAGATACAAGCAATGAGGAACGCTTGTATCAACATTTGCAAGCGATGGGAACCACTTTCTTAAGCGTAGGACATCGGGCAACGTTAGCCAATTATCACCACTCTTTGTTAGAACTCTCCCAAGATCAAACCTGGAAGATTAAACAACCCCTAACGCTGAAAGAAAAGGAACCCGATTTATTTGAGCTTCCCTCAACCCCGTAAATCTTTTCGTTTAATTCAGGACGAGCCATGCAAGACATTCAACCTGTGAAAACGCAAATTCCCATTGATTACAAAAAAATCATTGAATTTTGTCAGCGCTGGCAGATCGCAGAGTTGGCTTTATTTGGCTCTGTCCTCAGAGATGATTTTCAACTCGATAGTAGTGATATTGATGTGCTGGTTGTTTTTGCTGATGAGGTGAAAAATACGATTGAAGATTTATTAGATATGGAAGATGAATTAAAAACAATATTTGGTCGAGATGTGGATTTAGTTGAGCGCCGCATCATTGAACAAAGTCGCAATTATCTACGCCGTCAAGCAATTTTAAACTCAGCAAAAGCGATCTATGCAACCCCGTGAACTTCATTATTTACTAGATATGCTCAATGCTGCAAAGCTAGCTCAAGACTTTGTAGCAGGTATCTCTTGGGAAACATTTCAAACCGATTTGATGCGCCAAGCGGCAGTGACGCGTCAAATCGAAATTATTGGCGAAGCGGCTCGAAGAATTTCTGAAGCAACTCAAGCAGAATTACCTGATATTCCTTGGCGCGCTCTAATTGGGATGCGAAACCGAATTGTGCATGAGTACGATCGTTTGAATCTGGAAATTATTTGGAATGCAACTCAAGCTAGCATTCCTCAACTTATAGCTGTTGTAGAACCTTTAATTCCTCCTGAAGAGCCGTAAAACATCAATTGGAATTGTCCTAAGATAAAATCTGGCAAGTTAAACAACCTTGCTAACTATAGCAATCCGGTTTGATTTTTGAAGAAAATGAGGGAGGATACAGAGGTTGAGTCGTACCAAGGTTACTTCGGTGGTCAATACCTCGTCCCAAACCGCAATAGAAGAATTACAAGGATTTATTGCT